>JACPOL010000009.1 GCA_016185065.1 Chlamydiales bacterium | reverse complement strand
GCCGATGTTGAGAAAAGCGGCGCCGGGTCGCCGCACTCCAAAAAAGAACAGGATCTATTAAAAGTTTTTTGTGGATTTTCGAACGAGGACGGCGCCTAGGTAGCTGATCCAGAAGCCCGTTGCAAAGCCAAGTAAAAATTTTAAGCTGGGGTAGAGAGTAGTGCCCATCTCTCCGAACCAGACCCCCAGAAAAACAACGATCAGCTGGGCAAGTCCTATCCATAGGATCTTCTGCTGCTTCTCGCCAAGAAGAAGTCCGCAGCCTATCCCCAGAGAGTGGCAAGCGAGATAGAGAGCCCCCAGCTGCCCAATGGCAAGAAGCAGAAGCGGAAATGCGAAGATCGCCACCTTCCACTTCTTCTCTGCAAGCGGAAAGAGCTTCCAGTAGATAAGCAGAAGTCCCGCCCCGACAGCTAGGCCACCTAGAATGTCTGTGAAGAAGTGCACTCCGAGGTAGACTCTTGAAAAGCAGAGCATAAGAGCAAAGATAAGCGCACTCCATCGAAAGAGCTGGTTTTTGCACTCGATGAACGCAATGCCAGCATAGAGCACCGCCGTCTGCGCAGCACCGCTTGGAAATCCCGGAGTCGAAAAACAGAGAACACCCACTGATGGATCGAGCTGACACGGCCTTGGAAGATCGAAAAACCCCTTCAACACCTTGCTCACCACCGCGCTTAGAATTAGAATGTAGGCCATCTTAATCCCCACGCGCCGGCTTACCAGATACCAGATAGTCGCAATAAGCACGAAGACGAACGCGTGAGAGTCCACATAGTTCCAGCAGATGAAAAACTGATCCATCCAGGGCGATCTCATCCACTCTTGCAGCTTGTGAATCCACTGCAGCTCTTCAGCGTACATATTTGATCTGCCACCCCTCTCGCATCACCGTCTTTACCCTCTCATACTCCAGCCTGATTTCCTCATCAATAGCTGTGAGCCTCACCAACCGGTCTCCCATTCTAATCCAGGGGTCGACCCCTCTGAATTTTCTCTTCACATGTAGATCGGCCTCTCCCCTCTCTACTAGAGTAAAGTGGCTTTCTGCAGTTGCGATCTGTGCCATCATTTTTTGGATGTGGGGATCTTCGGCATTTTGAAGCTTCTCCCAGACTTGATCATCTGTACCGAAAGAGATCTCCTCCGAGGAGAGAATCTTCTCGGCTAAAGCTCTGTTCAGTGCATCTGCAAGCCAGAGCGAGGTTAGGTAGCTACGCGCCGATCCCCAGCAGCTGTGCGTCATTAAAAGCGAAAAGAGAGCCACCTTTCGCATCAGGGCTGGCTTTGTCGATATCCACCTTCCTTCAGAAAACTCTAGATCCTCAACGATCTCAAGAGCCTCCTCCTTCGTTATCATCCCGCGCAAATAGGCCCCTTGGATGTTGTAGTCGATGCGGTCAGCGCATAGGTTAGGAAGCTCCTGTTCCAAAGCTTGAAAGCCCCCATGCTTATGGTGGATTTGCGAAATAGTAAGACCATGCCTCTCCAGAATCTCCCCTACTCCATACCTCTTTAAAAACCATTCATGAACGCTATCTTGATAGGCGTCCTTTTGCGATTCGAAGTTAAATAGAAAATCTCCGACATGTGAAAAGACAGTGTGTGAGGCGTCGTGGAGAAGACCTGCGATCTGCTCTTCGAATGAGGCGCCCTTTAGACGCAAGATCGCAAAAACTCCCACGCTATGATCGTAGCGTGAGTACTCCTCTCTGTGGGTTGTGTAGTAGGAGTCTCCATACTGGTGCACGGCCTTTAGCCGCTGCACCGCCGGGCTATTCAGAAGCTCTAGAATGAGGGGCTCTTCTACCTCAATTGGACCGTAAAAGGTCTCAATCTGCTGGCTCAAAAGAGTCAGCTGAGCAAAGAGTGTGAGTGCGAAAAAAATTTTCCGAAACATGTTATTTGCTAAACCAGGAGCTTCTCATGCTCTGGCTATATGTTTTTGCCAGATCATACTCTTGAAACTCTTTTTCTCGCTGGATGAAAGCGGGATGGTGGATTCTTCTCGTATGCCTCCTGCTCTTAAGCGGAGGAAGAACGTGATGCAGCATCTCGTGATAGATCACGTAGGAGATGAAGTGTTCTGGGATGTGCGCTTGATCGAGACGCCTGTGGATGTGAATGCGCTTGTCGCGCTGATTGTAAGAGCCGAACATCACGCGCCGCCTTGGCATCGAGCTCTTATCTCCCACCCAGGTGATCGCAAGATCGAGCTTTCCCTCAAAATAGTGCGCGTTTAGCCTGTCGTAGATCTCTTTGAGGTTATAGCACTCGCCCTGAGGCGAGGAGAGCGCGCGGCTCCGGCTCTTCTTCACTCCTACAAACGCTCGAAAAAATCTCTTAATCGACATCAGTTTATTCTGCTGCGGACTTTTCGAAAGAACTCATCGACATCGATCTCCGCTTGAGGGTCGATCAGAAATGTTGCGCTTGAAAGGTCGTGCTGGCTTGTATAGGCGTTCGGAACAGCAAAGGTGATAAGACCTGCACTGACAGCTGCAAGCACGCCTGTGCGGCTATCTTCAAATGCCACGCAGCGCGAAGGCTTAAGGCCGAGAAGCCCTGCTGTATGCAGGTAGATGTAGGGCTTAGGCTTATTCACGCCTTCTGGATCGGAAATATGCGAAAGATCATCCTCGCCTGAAACGATCGCTTCAAAGGCGTGTGTGAGCCCCAGATGCTCGAGGTTGTTTAGCAGCTCTCGTTTAGGTGCTGCAGAGGCCACCGCAAGCTTGATCTGAAGCTCCTCTCTTCTTTCGATGAGCACACGCAGAAAGCGAACCGTGCGCTCGATTAAGGGGATTCCGCTTTTATGAAACTCTTGATAGGCCTGGTGCTTGTCGTGGTAGATCGCCTCGGGAGAGTCCGTCGGCAGCTTCTCCTGCAGCTTGCGAGAGACGTGAATCGCATTATTGCCCGCAAATGGCGCATACTCCTCTTTCGAGAAGGGCATCCCCCGTTTATGCACAGCCTTCTGCCAGCTTAAAAAGTGAGCATGCTCCGTGTCGACCAGCGTCCCATCGCAGTCAAAAATAATTCCTAAAATATTCTCTTTCAAGCGACCTCTTTTTTAAGAGCAAATCATGAATCGAATTAGGCTAATTCTCAATAGATTTTTGGTCAAAAATAAATTATCACCCATGAAAAATTTAATATATCTCATCCCGTAGAGTTCAGCCCTATTAAGCTCGTAATATTTTCTATTTTATTCTCTCTGAAATACAGATTTTTGTTATAATTTAGGACCACTTTAAATTGAGGATCGTTGCATGGCAGTATCACTTACAGCGGAGTACCTGTACCAAGGTTCTAAATTTTTAAGTAGCGATCCCGTGACTGCAGCTACCTCTGTTTTAAGAGGAGAAGAGCCTCCTCTTGAGTGTCCAGAGCTCTTTCTGGGCATAGGCCGTGGAATCTACGGCCTTGGCACGGTGATCATCGCCCCCACGGGCCTCGCCTATCACATCTGCATGGCAGCCTACAGAGGAATCGAGAGTCTCTGTCAGGAAGATGATAAGGCCGCTGAAACGCTTAGAAACCACTCCTGGCAGCACCTCAGCGCAGCAGGAATGGACGCCCTCGCTTGCGGCATGGTTCTTCTTGGTCTCATCGTTATCCTCGCAGTAGCCGAATTCTTCTTCTCGGGTGAGCCTATTTTTGTAGCTCCCATGTTTCTGTTCTTTGCTGAACTCTACCTGGTCGATAACGAGAAGCCCCACGAGTGGGCTCTTCCTTTTAACTACATGCTCAGCGCAGCCGCTTGGGTGAAGCTTCTCTCTGATGTGAAGATCAATGGGGTAAGCGACCAAGAGCGCTATTCGGCAGAGTTTGCCTACTCTAAAGCTGTTTCTAAGGGATGGGCTATTGATACTCCGCTTTCTGAGAAGGAGATTCAAGACTACAATGAAGAGGTGCAACGCATCGCTAGATCCTACGAAGCAGAAGATCTTTTTTCAAAAGCTATAGAGCTCTCTCTCTTCTATCCGACACTGCTCAGCCGTTACAATAAGCTCACTCCTGAATACCAGCAGAGATTTACGGCGTTTGCTGCAAAAAAAGATGAGATTATGCAGCTGAAGGCAGCTGTAATAGCCCTGACTCTGTCCAGTACCGAGCAAAATCGTAATGGTCTATCGAAGGAGGAGTATCTCATCCGTGAGTTCACAAGAAGATATAAATCCATTCATGACGCACTTCCGCCTGTAGGCGCGCCGGCTCCTGCTCTTCCTGCAGCTGCGGCAGCTGCTGCTGCGGCCGCACCAGGCGGACCAGCTTAAAAAATTTAAACAAAACTAAGGAGATTACCCATGTCAATAGAAGCCCTTTCACAACACTACCTTAACTATGGCGTGGAGGTAATTGGCAAAGAAGAAACCACAGAGAAAGAGGTCACTCGCGGCGTCTACGCCCTGGGCCTCTGCGCTGTTGCCCCTGCCGGATTCCTCTATCACATCTCTGCTGCTGCATACTATGCGCTTCAGACGCTATGCGAAAACAATGCATCCGCTGCAGAGAGTCTAGGAGCAAGAGCAGTTGACCATCTTGCCGCAGGTGCTCACGACCTTTTAGCTGCTGCTCTCACTGCAGTCACACTCATTTTTATCGTGAGAGTCTCTCTTGCAATCTTCCTACTCGATCCTGTCCATCTGATAATGCCTGCAGCGATTATTCTAATGCCTCTCTTTGCGGACTTGGATCACGAATATCTCTCCATCCAGCTGCTTTTTGCATTAAAGCCAACGATGGCGCTTCTTGCGCTCGATTCAGAGCCCCAGCTCTACTTCGGCAAGATTCTATATGCAGCGTGTGTGCACGATAAAATCGCAGTAGAGGAGATTCCTCCTTCTCACAGAGGGTCTCTACTGAAGGTTTTACACTCTCTATCTATGGAGATGGGAAGTGATGTTGATAAGGGCAGAGGAACTGCTCAAGAAGTCTTTGTTAGAAAGATTCCAGAGCTCCACAGAGCTCTCCTCCAGCACAATGCCTTAGCAAACGGCGGAAAAGCGGCACTTGAAGCACAATACGGCCAGGCTCTACCAGCTCTAACTTAAGGAAGCACCCATGACACCAGCTTCTTTTACAGCCCAGTATCTGCATTTTGGTGCAAGGATGATGGAGCCTCCGCGCGAGGAGGTGGCCGAAGGGCAGGCTCCTTTTAGTTGCGAAGAGGGGCTTCTAGCGATGGCTAGGGGAGCCTACTCCCTCGGTGTGTGCGTCGCGGCACCAGCGGGCATCCTCTACCATATCTCTTGCGTGGCCTATATCGCACTTGAGCAGCTCTGTGCACCCGAGCCAGCTGCTCTCTCCACAAAAAAGCATGAGCATCTGCTCGCAGCGGGATATGATCTTATCGGTCTCTTGACTCTTACGATCAGCGCGCTGCTAATCGGCACAGTTGCACTTGCACTCTTAGCTGAAGAACCACTGCTACTGCTCTATCCCCTTCTCGTCATGCTAGGCATAGTTGCAATGGATGCCAATCCTGAGACGCGACCTCTGCTGCAATATAGCTGCCTGCCCTACGGCTACGCCACAAACCCACTTCAAACAGTTGAAATGCTTGACCTTTCTCCTACATAACAGCTCTATGAGTTTTTCTTTTTTGGAGTGCGGCGACTCGGCGCCGCTTTTCTCGGGCGACTCGGCGCCGCTGTTCTCGAGATCGACCTGGCGATCTCTCTTAACTTCTAACAAAATCGACAAGTCGATTTTAAGAAAAAGCGGCGCCGAGTCGCCGCACTCCAAAAAAGAACCTATCTACAAGGAATTAATATGGTTACGGCGATCGGTTCTGCGAATGACTTCATCTGGGAGGCGTTCGAGGAGAGCTTAACACCTCTTCCTGCGGACTCGGTTGATTCGAGGGTGTGGCATGCGCTCCCCTCTCTCCTTCTTCTACCTGCAGGTCTGGTCACGGGCTGCCTTGTTATCATCATCAAAGCTGCAAACTATGCACTTAGCTTCTTCGTTGCGGAAGAGGCGCAAGACCCCAGTCAGAACTTTTCGGCAGTTGCAAGAGATGCGCGCCTCTGGGATCAGCTTGGAGATCTTGAAGGGCAGATTGCGCTCGGCCATGACGATCCTACATTTTTGTATGGCACAGCCACCTGCACCTATCAAGACTCGGGAAGTGAAAACTGTCCCGCCTCTCAGTGGGCTAAGTGGGAGAGAAGCTGCATTCCCGACGAGAGCAACCGCTCTGGAAAGAGCAGCGATTTTTTCAGCCTCTATCAGACGCCTGCAGGACGCAAAGAGATCACAGACCGCCTGCACAAGCTGGGCGTTAACTCCTACCGCTTTTCAATCGAGTGGAGCCATATCCAGCCTGACCAGAACATCTTCAATATGCATGCGCTGCAGATCTATATCGACCTCTGCAAGCATCTGCGCGATGAGGGAATCGCCCCCATGGTCACACTCCACCACTTTTCCGAGCCGCAGTGGTTCCACGATTTTGGAAGCTTTGAAAGAGAGGAGAACATCCAGCTCTTTGTAGATTATGCAGTGCCAGTATTTACCCATCTTGCTCAGCCTTACAAAGGCAGACCCCTTGTCGAGCACTTCTGCACGATCAATGAGCCGAATATCGAGGCCTTCTCGCGCTACGTGCGTGGCTCCTACTCCCCTGGAGTGGTCATGGACTTCGAAAGAGCTGGCATCTTCCTTAAAGGTGCGCTAAAAGCCCACTGCGCCGTATACGACGCACTAAAAAGAATAGAGCCCAATGTGCAGATCGGCATCGTGCACCAGCGCCTCTCATTTAAGCCCACAAATCCGCTACTATTTTTAGTAACGCGCTACTTAAATCGCCTGATCAACGAGAGCGTTTTAAACTTCTTTAAAACGGGCGACTTTGAATTCAAGTTCCCGCTAATCTGCAACATTGTGGAGAAGAACCTCCATCCGCCGACCGATTTTGTCGGCCTGCAGTACTACGTGCGTCCAAAGATTGGCATGCTTGGGCCCACGAGCGACGGCGAGGCGATGACAGCGATGCCCTTTCATGAAGATCCAGAGGGGCTCTACGAGGCTGCACTAGAGGTCTATGACGCCTTCAAGAAGCCGATCATCATCACAGAGATGGGCATCTCCACTCATGACAACGCTCAGCGCTCCAGATTTAACCAGAGAGCCCTCTACACAGCAGAGAGGGTGCAGCAGGCGATTGGAAAGGAGAAGCTCAGAGGCTACCTCACCTGGTCGATTGGCAATAACTTCGAATGGGATATGGGAATGCAGCCTCAGGCGTTCGGGGCCTATCCTGTAACAGGTGGAAGCATCGCTGCAGATCCAAAACCCGGCATGGATACCTTCATCCGTGCCACTCAGGCCTGGAGAAGAAGCCTCCTGGCAGCAGACGCCGCTGCTTAATTGTGCTCGACCTCGAGGATGATAGAGTAGTGATCGCTTATATCCAGTGTGTTGACGAGGCGAGCTGATAGATTTAGAGGGTGTTCGGCTAAAGATCTCTCATCCACCAGTGCGTAATCGACAGCCTGTCCAGATGGCACGGGCCTCTCACGGCCCATCACCCGTGCTGTGTGTAGATCGGTGCAGGTGTCATGATCCTCTGGCTGCGTAAGAGGATTGAAATAGTTCTCTTGAAGCCCGGATGCGAGATACTCGCTCCCCACATCCAGTGTGCGGTGGATGTTTAAGTCACCGAGAAGGAAGCAGGGCTTGTTTGAGAGCTGCTTTAGTTCGGGAATCTTCTGAGTGATGAGTGCAAGCTGCGCCCTACGCATCTCTGGATTATTTCCAGCTTCCATGTGAGTTGTAATAACCCAGCTTTTAGGTGTCTCAACGCAGAAAAACCCGCGCTTAATTCCATTCTGATCGGGGAATTCGACAAAGATAGGCTCTCTAAGGATGGGCTGTTTCGACGCCAAGAAGAGGCAGCTCTCCATCCGCCCCGTGTTCGGGCCGATCTGCGTGTAGAAGTGGGCGTAATCGCCTTTCAACTTCTCAATCAAGGCGCGCGCAGGACCAAAAGAGACCTCCTGCATCACAACAAGATCTGAATTCATATATTTTAAGAAATCTGCAACCTGCTCAACTCGTTCAGAAGCGGGTCTTACTCCTCCAAATGGAATGGGAAGGCCTCCCCAGAACATGCACGCATTCAGCGTGAGAAGACGGTACTTATTTTTTGGAGCTTCCCCTTCACTCTCGCCTTTGATGTAGGTGCAGGGCGAGCTCTTGAAGCAGTTAGCAACGAGCTCTAACGCAACTCCGCAGAATGTTAAGGCAAGGGTTAGAGGGGCAAAGAGTACCGTGAGTGCCACACGGGCGACGCGGACGAGCATCTCGATCTCTTCACTCTCAAAATTTCCAAATTCTCCTGGAAGTATGGCTGAGTAGGCGTGGAGAACTTGTTCTGAGGAGTAGTGCATCCCCCACTGAAGCTTAAGAGCAACCCAGCTGAGCGCCTGCCCGACCTGATCGTTCCAAGAGATGAGCATAGGGTTAAATGTAACTGGCAGTGCAGCGGGGATTGGTTCTGACATTCAATAACTCCACATAATTATGGAGAAATTATAGCAGATCGAAAAATAAAAAAATGTGGATTAAAAATTTTACTTAAAGAGAAGCTTTCCAGGCGCTGATCATCTCGACAAAGGGCTGAACCCCAGGCTTATACTCTTCACTAAGGGTGCGCTCTTTTGTAAGTGAGAAGGCGCCAAATCGGGGCTTCCAGCCGAGGAACCACTCGAAGTTATCGCTAAACGACCAGATGATGTAGCCCAGCATGTTTTCAGGGCCAATCTTCTCTCTTGCCTGTTCGGCTGAGTAGAGCGCGCGGGAGAGGTATCTCGCCCTCTGTTCGTCGCACTCTGTGGAGATCCCATTCTCGGAGACGATCACAGGTGCATTAAACGCTTCGTGAACTGAGACGATCGCTTCAAAGAGGCCTTCGGGATCTTCGTAGATGCCTTGCATCGTCGTCTGCGGCTTGTTAAGAGAGAGTACCCCCTTGAGTCCCAAGTAGACCCTACCGTAGAACTGCACGCCTGCAAAGTCCGCCTTTGGCTTCAGCGTTTCTGCACACTCTTCAACGACGTTGCAGAGAAGCGGAATTTTGCACTCGAATCTTCCCGTCTTAAAAAAGTTGAGTACCGCCTCGTGAAACTTGTTGAGAGACGAAGTGACGGGCTTCATAAAAAAGCTCTGGGGAGAGAACTGGAGGTACTGGTGGGTGATACCGATCTTAATCCCCTCTCGCTTCTCTTCTCTTGCGATCTCTTTTAAGTCGGCATAAACGCAGCAGTGTGCTTTCAAGAGATTTAAGAGGAAGCGGGCGGCTCTGGAAAAGCGGCAGTAGAGGCCTGGAGAGAAGTAGCCGACGACGTAGCGGCAATTTGCCTCAATGCTAGGCTCGTTGATCGTGCAAAAGAGCTGAACCAGCGGAGCTCCCTTATACTCCTGAACGAGCTCTTTAAACGCCCATTTGCAGAAGGTCCGGAAGTATTCGATATTCTCCTCTTTTTCAAAGCTGTCCATCTCGTGGAACCAGCGGGGCTCTGAAAAGTGGTGGAGCGTGATGAGTGGTTGAATCTCATGGTCGCGTAAGGCCTTACAAAACTCGACGTAGGTTTGCAGCTTCTCGTGATTGAACTTTCCCTGTTCGGGCTCTAAGTGGGACCATTCGATGCTAAAGCGGTAGGTGTTTACGGTTAAAAGCTTCAGGCGTTTGATCACCTCTTGGGGAGCGGTGCGGTAGAGCTCAAAGAGGTTTACTGCAGCACCCGATCGATTATTCACAGGTAGGCAGCGGCTCTCCCAATCGCTCCACTGCGACTCTGGACAGTGCGTTGCGCCTGAGTCTTGGAACATGCTTGTTGCTACCCCGAATAGAAAGTGGGGATTGCCGTGGCCGAGAGGGGGCGCGTTTTTAAAATCTCCAAAGCTATGCCATAGAGTTGGATCTTCTAAAACTTTATGAAAGTCGCCAAATTGTTGTTTAGTCATATATAAATATTAATTTTAAAATAACACTCTATGTGCAAAGTTTCAAGCATTCACTCTCTTTAAACCTAGCAGCCAGCTGCTCCCCTGCGCAAAGCAGGAGCTTAAATAGAAGCGGCACTAGAATCAGAAAAGCCATTGAGACCAGCGGATGAATTCCATGCATCCAGAGAGAGTTGAAATCGTGGCCTGGTGATTTATCAAAAAAAGCGGACGCGGCGTAGATAAGACTCTGCACCAGACTAAAAAGGGCCATCATATGCAGGTAGGTGCTAAGTTCCGGATGCGACTCTTGTGTGAAGTGGGCTGCACTTAAAAGAGCAAGAGTGGCAGTGAATGTAGCCGCAGTCCCAGCGCCGCTTACCAATAGACGGGATAGATCTATTCCGTAGTACCTTCCCAATTGTGACAGTTTGTAGCTCCAATGGAAGGTAACGGCGTGGTCCCAGTAGATGCGGATCTCGGGTCTTGAGTCTTGAAAAAGGGCCTGCGCGGCAGTCGCATGTCCCTGTTCATGAATAAGGGTCATCGCAGTCATCTCAAAAAGGGTAGCGAAGCCGACGGCCGATAGGCAGTGCAACACCTTTTGCGTGAACTGATTGGTCTCTAGATCGAACTGCGCCTCTTGTGTGCCAAGCTTCTTAAGCCTCTCATTCTCGTGAGTCAAATAGACCACAGCAGATCGGATACCTAGGTTGATTAGAGCGACAAGTCCGAAGATCTTCGTGTAGGTGCTAGGCAGGGACGTTGGGACCATAAATGGAGCCGCAACACCTATGCTAGCCAGCATTAGAGCGATCTCCTGCAAGCCCGTAACGACCACCTGGGCATAATCAAGCGCCCGAACCATCTGCTGCTTCCGGGCCAGCTCTACAGCAGCCTCAGGAGCAGCCTCAGGAGCAGCCTCAGGAGCAGCCTCAGGAGCAGCCTCAGGACCTTGCAGCTTCTGGCACTCTTGATTCAAATAAAGTTTTACACCATGCATTAACGCATTTACAAAGACCATGGTAACGAGGGCTGCCCCGTAGGAGACGAGGGTAGAGGAGGGAAGCACGATCAGGCAGGAGAGGAGCGCAAGGCCCCCTAGGCCTAGTGCCAGCTCTTTGAGGCTCCTGAGAGCCACCTGGGTGACTAAACTACCCTCTTCTGAAGGCCTTTCTGGCACGCCAGCTGGTATAACTACTGGTGCAACTGGAGGCTCTAAACTTAATGCGGTCATAGAATTCTCATATTTAAACTTAAATTATACGCAAATTAAAGTTTAAATACAATTAATAGTTAAAATTTTAATTTAACTATTAATTCTACCAGGTAAAGTCTAGGCGCACATTACCCTTTTGACCAAAAAAGTGGTTTCCAATCTCCGCAGTATACTGCATCGTGAACGCAAAGTGCGGCAGCGAGAAGCTAAGGCCAGCGCTCGGCGCAAAGAGGTTCCAAGTGTGATCCCAGCCCACGACTTTAAATGGAATCGTCTGGTCTACAAATGTTGAGGTGTACTTATCGCGGTGTAGCGGCACATCAGCGATCCATGCAAGCGCAACAAGCGGCGTGATGCAGTAGGGCTTATCTCTATCGCCTACGCGGTAGCGGAAGCTCATGCCCGTCTCACTTCTAAACGTTCTACTGTTATATTCAGAGACGTTCAAGTTAAGGCCGCCCGCTTTCTTCTCAGTGAATCTATTCTCATGGAGGTAGAGATAGTCGAGGTTCACGTAGGGAGAGGCAACAAAGCGAGAGCGGCCCCAGAAGAGTCCCGCTGAGAGCTGGCCCGCGATATTGTAACCATTAAAGCGGGATACAGCGTGTCGATTGATGGTTAAAAAGTTGATTCCACGCGTTACGTGGTATCTATCGCTACCGGCGAGCAGCGTTGCTCCAAGATAAGCCTTTGACGTCTTGTAGTCGGTGTAGATCGCGCCGTAGTAGCTATTTACATTTGCATGACCGCGGTTCTCTTTCCACTTTAACCTGCTATGGTCATAAGCTCCCCCAACTCCGACAACCCAGTTGCTTGCGACTTTCGCATCGAATCCGCCAGCCACACCACCTATTGTTGCATGGAAGCCGGTCTGCTGTCCTAGATTATCCACTTCAAATACGTTTCCGAAGGGCTCTACCCAGATATCGAAGGGTTTGAATTCGCTACATTTTCTATTGGGTCTATTGTGGAAGATAGAGACGAGTTCGGCCCCCACCTCAGTATTGAGCTCTTCCATAGAGCTATACTGCGATGGCTCCATCTCAGTTAAGGCGTCATTCACAACAGCATCGCTCTGACCTGCGAGAGAGTTTATCACGTTGGCCAGATCGGTATCGGGTGCGAGATCTCCAGAGGCGTTTATCGCGTTGATATTATTCGCAACACTTATCGTGTTGGATCCTGAGAACATGACACCGTTAAAAATGTTTCCCTGACCTGCAGTTGTTAGCGTGATCTGCACGGAATTGGCTAGAATGCGTCGAGTTAACATAAAGTTCGGATTGGTGATCACGAGTGAGGAGAAGTCACCAACTACGCCGCCTCCAGCTGTAATAATCGTATAGGTTTGCGTTTGAGCATAGGTGCCTGATAATGGAATCACCTCAAGTTCACCACCTAGAGTTGCAACGCCAGAGGCTGCTATCAGATCGGTTGTAAGGGGTGTGACCTCGTTTTCAAGCACAGATGAGCCCGTGAGCGTTAAGGGACCACTCACAGTCAACGTGCCGATCGAATTACCAGGCGTTAATGTTCCATTATTTGTTACACCGCCAACGCTACCCGTACCGCTTAAAATTCCACTCACACCTATCGTCACGGCGCTTGTAAGCGAGCCCTGCACATTTAATTCTCCTGCTGAGACTGTTGTTACGCCTGTATAGGTACTAGCTCCAGTTAAAGAGAGTGTACCCGTTCCAACTTTTGTAACTGTCCCTCCAGCTCCTCCACTTATGCCGCCATCTTGCAACGCTCCATTAAATATAGTTAAAGGTGTTGCTGTTCCGAGCGTGAGGTTTTTGCTTCCAAGGCTCACTGTGCCGGAGCTGGTCAGATCCCCTATTTGAGAAGAAGTTGTAACTCCGCTGATATCGAAAAAGCCTGGACTTGTCACGGCCAGAGGAGCTGCACTGTTCAAACTACCGCTGCCAGAAAGAGCAAGCTTACCAGCATTGATTGTGGTTCCTCCTGTGAAGGTATTTGCACCCGTAAGCACAACGTTTCCAGAGCCTGTTTTGGTGATGCTTCCACCAGTTCCTGCAGTGATTCCTGCATCTTGAATGACACCGCCGAAGGTCGTAGATGCCGTTGCTGTGCCGAAGGTAAGGGCTTTACTTCCAAGGCTGACACTTCCCAATCCACTTAGGTCACCCACTTGGGTAGAGGTTGTAACGCCGCTGACATCAAAGAAAGTAGAAGCTGCAACGGAGACCGGGCCCGAAGAAAGTAAGCTTCCGCTTCCAGAGAGAGCGAGCTTGCCTGCGCTAATTGTGGTTCCGCCAGTAAATGTGTTGGCTCCTGAGAAAACGGCATTTCCAGATCCTGCTTTGGTGATGCTTCCACCAGCTCCTCCACTAATGCCACCATCTGCAATTGCCCCACTAAAGGTGGTGGATGCAGTCGCAGTTCCGAAGGTAAGAGCTTTGCTTCCGAGGCTGACAGTTCCCGCGCCGCTGAGGTCACCGACTTGGGTAGTTCCTGGGGTAATTCCGCTGACATCAAAAAAGCTCGAGCTACCGACAGCCATAGCTCCGGTAGTTGCGATACTACCACTGCCAGAGAGAACAAACTTACCTGCATTGATTGTGGTTCCACCTGTATAGGTGTTTGCACCAGTAAGCACCGCGTTTCCAGATCCTGCTTTGGTGATGCTTCCACCTGTTCCTGCAGTAACTCCTGCATCTTGAATGACACCACTAAAAGTCGTGGACGCCGTTGCAGTACCAAATGTAAGAGCTTTGCTTCCAAGGCTGACAGTTCCCGCGCCGCTGAGGTCACCCACTTGAGTTGAACTTGTAATGCCGCTGACATCAAAGAAGGTTGATCCTGCAACAGAAACCGCACCCGCACTACTTAAGCTTCCGCTGCCTGAGAGCAGAAGTTTTCCTGCGCTGATTGTGGTTCCGCCTGTAAATGTATTGGCTCCTGAGAAAACGGCATTCCCAGATCCTGCTTTCGTGATGCTTCCAGCGGTTCCTCCGCTAATGCCACCATCTGCAATTGCCCCACTAAAGGTGGTGGATGCTGTCGCAGTGCCGAAGGTAAGAGCTTTGCTTCCGAGGCTGACTGTTCCTGCGCCGCTTAGGTCACCCACTTGGGTAGAGGCTGTGACACCACTGATATCGAAAAAGCTTGAGCCTGCAACCGAGACTGGTCCAGTAGAAAGAAGGCTTCCACTTCCAGACAGAGCGAGCTTGCCTGCGTTGATTGTAGTTCCGCCTGTAAATGTGTTTGCCCCTGTAAGCACGGCGTTTCCAGACCCTGCTTTGGTAATACTTCCGCCAGTTCCTGCGGTGATTCCGGCGTCTTGAATAACACCATCGAAGGTAGTGGATGCTGTTGCGGTACCGAAGGTAAGAGCTTTGCTTCCAAGGCTGACTGTTCCTAATCCGCTTAGGTCACCCACTTGAGTAGAAGTTGTGACGCCGCTGACGTCAAAGAAGGTTGATCCTGCAACAGAAACCGCACCTGCGCTATTTAAGCTCCCACTTCCAGATAGAACGAGCTTGCCTGTGCTGATTGTAGTTCCACCTGTAAATGTATTTGCTCCGGTAAGCACAGCATTGCCAGACCCTGCTTTGGTGATGCTTCCTCCAGTTCCTGCTGTGATGCCGGCATCTTGAATGACACCATCGAAGGTCGTAGATGCTGTTGCGGTACCGAAGGTAAGAGCTTTACTTCCAAGGCTGACACTTCCCAATCCGCTTAAGTCACCGATTTGAGTTGAACTTGTTACGCCGGTGATATCAAAGAAACTTGAGCTAGCAACGGAGACTGCTCCAGTAGAAAGGAGGCTGCCACTTCCAGAAAGAGCCAGCTTGCCTGCGCTGATTGTAGTTCCGCCAGTAAATGTGTTAGTTCCAGAGAACACAGCATTTCCAGAGCCTGCTTTGGTGATGCTTCCACCAGCTCCTCCGCTAATGCCACCATCTGCAATCGCGCCACTAAAGGTGGTGGATGCTGTCGCAGTTCCGAAGGTAAGAGCTTTGCTTCCGAGGCTGACTGTTCCTGCCCCGCTTAGGTCACCCACTTGGGTAGAGGTTGTGACACCACTGATATCGAAAAAGCTTGAGCCTGCAACCGAGACTGGTCCAGTAGAAAGAAGGCTTCCACTTCCAGACAGAGCGAGCTTGCCTGCGTTGATTGTAGTTCCGCCTGTGAACGTGTTTGCCCCTGTAAGCACGGCGTTTCCAGAGCCTGTTTTGGTGATGCTTCCACCAGTTCCTGCAGTGATTCCTGCATCTTGAATGACACCGTCGAAGGTCGTAGATGCTGTTGCTGTGCCGAAGGTAAGAGCTTTACTTCCAAGGCTCACAGTTCCCAATCCGCTTAGGTCACCCACTTGAGTAGAAGTTGTGACGCCGCTGATATCGAAGAAAGTTGAGGCTGCAACAGAGACCGGGCCTGAAGAGAGGAGGCTTCCGCTTCCAGAGAGAGCGAGCTTGCCTGCGCTAATTGTGGTTCCGCCAGTAAATGTATTGGCTCCTGAGAAAACGGCATTTCCAGATCCTGCTTTCGTGATGCTTCCGGCGGTTCCTCCGCTAATGCCACCATCTGCAATTGCCCCACTAAAGGTGGTGGATGCTGTCGCAGTTCCGAAGGTAAGAGCTTTGCTTCCGAGGCTGACAGTTCCCGCGCCGCTTAGGTCACCAACTTGAGTAGAGGTTGTGACACCACTGATATCGAAAAAGCTTGAGCTGGCAACAGAAACTGCACCAGCGCTATTTAAGCTGCCACTTCCAGATAGGGCGAGCTTCCCTGCATTGATTGTAGTTCCGCCTGTAAAGGTGCTTGCACCGGTAAGTACCGCGTTTCCAGATCCTGCTTTTGTGATGCTTCCACCTGTTCCTGCAGTAACTCCTGCATCTTGAATGACACCGTCGAAGGTCGTAGATACTGTTGCTGTGCCGAAGGTAAGAGCTTTACTTCCAAGGCTAACAGTTCCCGCACCGCTGAGGTCACCCACTTGAGTTGAACTTGTAATGCCGCTGACATCAAAGAAGGTCGATCCTGCAACAGAAACCGCACCAGCGCTATTTAAGCTTCCGCTGCCTGAGAGCAGAAGTTTTCCTGCGCTGATTGTGGTTCCGCCTGTAAATGTATTCGCTCCCGAAAAAACGGCGTTTCCAGATCCTGCTTTGGAGATGCTAGCTCCTGTGCCCCCGCTAATCCCTCCATCTGCTAGCGCTCCGGAAAATGTTGCTGTTGCGGTAGCAGTGCCAAAGGTAAAGCCTTTACTGCCGAGATTTCCGGTTCCTGAGCCAGTCAAGTCCCCTACTTGTGTTGAACTAGCAGTAAGCCCGCTGATATCAAAGACGCCTGGCGACGTAATTGTTAATGCTCCACCCGTATTAAGACCTGCAGCTAATGTAAGCGCAAGAGTTCCGCTATTAATCGTTGTACCACCAGCATAGGTGGTCGATGCGGTAGTGAGAGCGAGAGTTCCTGTAGTTGTACCATCATTGACCTGCAAGGACGCCCCGGCCAAACCGTCAAGCGTTCCTGTTTCAGTCAAAGTCTTTCCAGCGGTAACGCTCACTGTGCTAGCAGCACCAATCGTAATATTTTTTGCTGTTGAAAAAGTTCCATCTGCAATGAGCGCCTTTGAAGCCGCAATGGTGATTCCCGTCCCCGTTCCAAGCTGGTTATCAGCGCTGACTTGCAGAGATCCCCCGTTGATGAGCGTATTTCCATTATAACTACTTGCAGTAGAGAGAGTGAGTTTTCCAGCGCCATTCTTATTAAAGCTGCTTCCAGGAGTTAGACCAAGGCTCTTTGTAAAGATCGTATCGCTAGAAAAGGAGAGGTTACTAGATGTTGTGCTCTGAGCATAGAGATCTTCTCCTTTTGCTTGTCCAGCTACACCATTCGGAGAACCTCCGGATCCCGCACTTACAGAGCTCGAAGCAAAAGTAACTCCATCGATAGTAAGAGAGCCTCCCGTGCGCAGAAAGATCGCTCCGCCAAGACCCGCACCACCACCGCCGCCTCCTCCAACACCACTACCTTCAGCTCCTCCATTTCCGCCTTCTGTGCCTCCTGTTCCACTGGCACCGCCACCCCCGCCGCCAAAAACGCTTGTTCCACCAAATACATTCGATCCAGAAGCGCCTCCGCCTCCGCCTCCACCAAAACCTCCGCTGCCAGTAGCCACACCACCATTACTAAAACCACCGGCGCCACCGCCTCCGCCAAAATCACCGCCAGCTCCGCCGCCTGATGCAGCTCCTAGAGAAGCCCCGCCACCGCCAGCAAAAGCACCGCCTACCCCTCCTTTCCCCGCACCAGGAGATAGACCATTGTTTGTTCCCGAACCACCACCACCTCCACCAAAGCCCCCAGTTCCGCCCGAGTTAATAGCGCCGGAGCCTGAGCCTCCGCCCGAACCGCCGCCGCCACCGCCTGTAGCGTTTACTCCTGCACCAGTGGTAGCTGCACCTCCATTTGCCGATGCAAAATTATTTCCCCCAGCTCCGCTAGTTGTACCGCTGCTAGCAGCACCGGACGTCAACGTACCGCCGCCGCCACCACCAGAGTTGCCAGATGCACTGCCTCCTTTCGAAGCGGTGACGTCTAGCTTTGGAATCCAGTTTCCACCGCCGCCGCCGCCTCCGCCTTCGACACTACCCGATCCCCCGATGCTGCCAAATCCGCCACCGCCACCGCCTCCCCCGTTGTTTCCACCTGATGCCGAGCCTCCATTACCACCGCGGTAGCCTCCTCCACCCCCTGAGCCCGGGGCATTACCGCCATAACTTTGTCCAGTACCTCCTGCTCCGCCCGCCGCTGCACAGCTTGTAAACGAGCTATTAGAAACTGTGACAGAGGCTCCCGCATCTACGAAGAGACCACCACCCGCTCCCATACCGCCGCCGCCGCCATCGCCGTTTGAGCCACCATTACCGCCCGAAATTTTACAGTTCTGAACGTGAAGGCCATCGATACCCACAGTGATGCTAGTGCTAGTGTTGCTGTAGCTAAAAACGGGTGTTACAAAAAAGGCTTGAAAGCTCGAAGCTCCATCGATCGTGTTGCCATTACCTGTGATTGTGATCGAGGAAGAGGTTGCAGGAACCGCGTTTGTCGCAAGAATTGGAAGGTGATCTGACAGGGTGATCGTGGGAAGACTTGGATTAAAAGTAATCGTAACAACAGGATCGGTGTTAACTCGAACAACTTGATCCAATACGTAGCGCAGCGATCCCGTATTTCCTGAACCATCAGTGATGGTGTCGCCACCTCTATCAACAGTAAAGGCATTTACTGCATGAACAGCGGGCATTGCAAAGAGTGAGAGGTACGCATAGCCGAAAGCCCTAACCCAGTTCTCTCTTCTCATATCTTCATCTCCAAAAAAACTTATGGTTAAAACCGCTTATTAACAAATCAAGATAAGAGATCAAGGAGAACTTTTAAGGATCTATCGCTAAAGAAGCCCGCCGAGGAAAAATGGACGATAATGGACGATAATGGACGATAATGGACGAGGAACGGACGGGAAATGGACAGGCGGGCAAGAGAGAGGGAAAGAATTTCTTTCTTTGGCGCGTGTCCGTTTCTCGTCCATTAACGTCCATTAACCTTTTTCCGAGCGCCTCTTCTAAGGGCTCCCCACTTTTTTTTGCGAGGAAGTGGAGAGATGAGTTATAAGGGGCAGCATGAAACTGCCAACTTTTAAACTTGAGAAGTACTTCGATAGGCATGAGTTCCATGCCCCCTACATCCTTTGTGGATCCGATAATGAGCCGCTGAAGATGAGGGAGCTGCTTGCCATGGCAGACGAGGAGTCTCTGGAGCTGTGGGAGAGTTTAAGCTTGGGCTACACGCCCGTGCCTGGCGCCCCGCTCCTGCGCAAAGAGATTGCGAAACTCTACCAGAACATCGGAGAGCGCGAGATCGGGACCTTCGCAGGCGCAGAGGAGGCGATCTTTGCTGCGATGAGCGTGATTGTGCGTCCTGGCGACCATGTGATCGTTCCCACTCCCTGCTACCAGTCTCTTAGCACGCTGCCGAAGGAGCTGGGCGCAGAGGTCTCTCTTCTTCCTCTCAAAGAGCGCAGCGGCGGGTGGGTCTTTGAAGTGGAAGATCTCATTAAACTTGTCACTCCAAAAACGCGTCTGATTGTCATCAACTTTCCCCACAACCCGACGGGCGTGCATATCGACCGCAAGACTCTGGAGAGGATCGTCGAGTGCGCAAAGAGCACAGGCGCCTATCTCCTCTCCGACGAGGTCTACCGCTTCTCCGAACACCGCTCCCCTACTTCACTCATCGCAGCTGCCGATCTCTACGAGAAGGCGATAAGCCTCGGCGTCATGTCCAAGACCTTTGGCCTCGCGGGCCTGCGCATCGGCTGGCTCGCCACAAAAGATAGCGAGCTTCTCGAGGAGTGTCTGGATTATAAGTTCTACCTCTCGATCTGCAACAGCGGCCCCAGCGAGATTCTCGCACTCATGGCTCTGCGCGCAAAAGAGAGGATTCTGGAGAGAAATTTAAATATCATCCGAAGAAATTTAGAGCTTCTCGACCGCTTCTTTGAGAAGTATCCAAAGCTCTTCGCCTGGAAGAGGCCCACAGCTGGATCTACAGCTTTTCCCAAGCTACTGGCACAGATGCCGATCCGCGAGTTCACAGACGATCTCGTGAGCCGAGAGGGCGTCATGCTTCTGCCTGGTTCTGTTTATGAAATTTCTGGAAACTACTTCCGTCTGGGATTTGGAAGAAAGGATATGCCCGAGGCGTTAAACCGCTTGGAGCGGTACGTTAAGCACCGCTTCCAAGACAGATCTGACTACTAGAGATTAGACAGCATTAGGATTGTGCAAGATTCCCATGTCGAAGAGCATCGCGGCGATGAAGCCCGGTTCAACTTTCCCGAGGCCTCCATCGTCTCTTCTCCTTTGAACAGGCATACCGAAAATCTTTGCATCATCCGTGAGCTCCGCTTTAAGAAGCTCTTTGGTTTTGGCTAGAGTTCTCTCCGAACCTTCCCAATCTTGCTGGCTGGCCCAACCTCTCCACTCATTGAGGTCTATCGCTTCCTGCTTATCGATCCAGTCGAGCCACCACTGAGTGATGTCGGGAAATGGAAGTTCAGGTGTGCCGCTGGTCTCCTGAAGCGTCTCAACCATTGATGAGAGCGTATGACCGCGCATCATCCCGGGATCCTCACCCCAGAAAATCGTTTGAATTAAAGGCGCAAGAGTCAGAGAGACTCCCATTTTCATTAATGGGTCGATCACTGCTAGCTGATCGTTATCTGCCCCTGCTTTTCTTAAGCCCAGATCGCCCCCGTACATGTTTATCACGATATTCTTATTATGTCTGTCATGCCAATCAACAACGTTTCCCATAAGACCTATCATGGGGTTCGGGATCTGGTCATTACCCTGTAGGTTCATCATCACGGCGTAGAGCCCTTCGAAATCCCTGTTGCGTTGACTCTGCAAGCTGGTTAGGACCTTCTTCCTTACGCTAAATAGATCGCTTTCACCTACACAGCGAACGAATGCAGCTTCTGCGGCATCAAAAATACCGGGGCCGCAATACTCTCCACCTTCAACGGCAATGAGAAGAAGAAGATCCATGCGCTCCTCTTCCGGCTTTCTTGCAATCTCATGCACAACAGTTTTTAGATAGTCTTCGAGTAGATCGTAACTTAGAGGCTCTCCGTTCAAAATCTTGTGACCTTTGACTCCATCTACGCACGAGGCAAGACACTTTTTAACATGCTCTACTAGCTTTGCATCTGAGAGGAGATACTCTCCCGTGCTCTCATCTCTCTTCATCGGATCCGTATTGCGTCCAAGGTAGCGTTGATCGGCTCCCAGCTTCTGGCGCATGAGCTGGATGTTCTCTTCAGACCAGTTGATGCGGTCAAACTCAGCTTTTAACCCTGCGATATCCACATTAGGAACATTGTCTAAGGAGGTTTTGCAGTGAACATACTTTCTGTTCATATGAAGATTCCGAGGAGGCATAAAAACGTATCTTTCCAAGCCAAAATCCCATTCCATCCTAGATCTTTGTACGATGTCTTTGAGAGTGCTTGGGGTTAGCAGCCCTTCCGTGAGGTTGGGATCTGGCATCTTCACTTCGCTCCAGGAGAAGTACTTCTGGATGAAGAAACAGACTAGATTGAACCCGGCAAAGCAGGTGTCAAAAACTTGACCCGACATAAGACCCGTTGCAATCATGATAGGAGCGCTAATGAGGTGAACAACTTGTCTTACATACTCAGGAAGAACTCCATTTCGATCGAGGAATCCAACGCCTAAAACAACAGCAGCTGTGACTCCAAAAACCATGCTGCCAAAGTAGATCTGAACAACAGAAGAGACCATCGCTGCGACGTGGCAGAGAGTGCCGAGGTAGTCCTGGGCAAAGACGATGATCGCTTTAAGCGTCTCGTCGCTGACCCCGAACATCTCACTTGTCGCAAGAGCGAGTAGAATGGGAGTGAGATAGATCGCATAGCAAAGAGCTTGAGGAACCGCCTCATGGCCCGTTATTTGTAGCGCCTTATCGACAAACCCTAACGCCTGCCCCGCTTGGCCCATCTGCAGCATCGCAGTGAAGTAGCCGTTTCCGCCCGCGTGCACCGAGTCCTCGAGCCTCTTGGTCTCGGTCATCATGATCCCAGAACCTAGACCATTTAAGAATGGAACGATGTCTGCTACTCCTAACCCTGCTGTACTCATTGAATTTCTCTTATTTTAACTTGTATGCTTCATCTCGCCATTACCGCCACCGCTCGCAGCAGCACCGCTGCTGTTCCACTGCTCACCAATAAGACCTATCACCGTAAGAGCGGCAACCATAGTGTCTATATATAAGCCCGATACAAGACCGGTTCCGATCATGAGAGGAAGAGCGACATATTCAACGCCCTCTTTTACACACTCGGGAAGGAGATCGTATTCGTATAGAACTCCCACTGATAGAGTCGCAAAAGCTACAGCTCCGAAAATCATGTTTCCAAAAATGATCTGGACAACAGAGGAGACAAGCGCTGCAACATGGAAGAGAATACTAATGTTTTGCTCCACAAAATTGGCAATTGCAGTGAGCGCTTCACTTTCGATTCCAAATTGTGGAAGCTGATCCCTTGCCAGCACAAGCAGAATAGGGGTGAGGCAGATGACGGCATGAACTAATTGAGGAAGTGGCCCCCGCCCTACTACGCGCAGAGCACCTTCAGTAAATTCTATTGCCTTCACCTGTTGAATGAGCTGCACGAAGAGAGTATCCCAGCCCGAGCCACTTTTCTTATATCCATCAACCTCTGCTACTCTCAACGTAGCCATTATTACGCCCGATTCGAGACCGCTTAGAGCTGCTCCTAAACTTGCTGCACTCATTGAATTTCCCCTATTTTAACTCTCAAGTTCCCGTTAAACGCGAGTCTTCACCAGCGCCGCCCATAACACGTCCGGAGTGCGTACGCGTACCTGGTTTACGCCTCTGAGTCACAAGAAGATCATCTACGGCATCCTCCATCGCGGCAAAGGCACCATCAAGGGAACCATCTCCTCCGGTTACTTTTTCAACTCCAGATCTACGTCTGACAGTCGTAAGAAGCTCACCAGAGTCTGCTTTTGCAGCTGCTAAATCTTCCAATGTGTCAAAATGACCAGTCTCCTCAGCTCCTTCTTCAACTTGAACATCGCCTTCATCGCCTTCATCGCCTTCAACGCCTGCAGCGCCGTCGTCATCATGGACGCCTAAAGCCGCTCGAGCTCTCTCTAAATCCACTCGACCTCTTGGATGCTCTCTTCCTTCGCTGCCGCTGCAGCACTCTTGAATTGCTGCGAAAGCCCCTTGAGCGAGAGGAGTCCAACAATCCGCGGTAAGAGCTGCAAGTGCAATAGCACCAATGATAGTGTCTATCCAGAGGCCCGATACGAGGGTGGTTACAAGGAAGAGAGGAACAGCAACATCTCCGGCGATCTCTTTTACAGACTCTGGGAGGAGGTTGTGCTCATAGAGAAGCCCCACCCCTAGAACTGCGAGAGCTGCCACTCCAAACAGAGCGCTGCCAAAGAGGATCTGGACAAGAGATGAGACAAGCGCTGCCACGTGGCAGAGGGTGCTAATGTTCTTTTCTACAAAATCGACAATCTCTTTGATTATTTCACTTTCAAGGCCACACACTTCGGGAAGGATATCTCTTGCCGCGAGAAGGAGAATAGGAGAGAGGTAGATCACAACGTGAGCGAGCTGAGAAAACGGCTCCCGACCCACGACCTTCATGGCACCTTCAACAAACTCTAGAGCTTTTGCTTGCTGCAAAAACTGGAACCCAATGGTGAACGGAGTTGTCTGGCCCTCTTTTCTGAATTCATCAGTCTCCGCTAGCTTCACTACCGGCATCCACACACCAGAACCGAGACCACCTACAACTGCTCCTAGACTTGATACGCTCATTTGAAACTCCCTTGTTTTAAAGCAAAAAGTGTAACAGAAAAATGTTTTCGAGAAAAACAAAAAAGCTCTTTTATTCAATTTAAAAATCTAGTTTTTTACTTTTATTAATTAATAAAAAATTCAATATTTACATTTCTGAATTTCTAAAAAAATGTATTGCATGCTTTTTTCTTATTCATTATCACTGCGTTTTTATAGGTGTAACTATGATGATTGGCGTTTTCACTCTCTATCTGTTGGCGATGGCCTTCATCGTTGTAAAGAAAAGAGGAGTTGCAATCTTTAGCATCACAGCAGGGCTGCTCTTTGCGATTCTTACCCTCTGGTATCACGCAACATCAACGTTGAATATTAATCTATGAACTCAGCGCTCATGAGGCCGCAGGCGTTAAGTCGCCTGATCTCTTCTCTTCTGGTGATCGTCCACTGCGGGATTATTACTGCCGCATTCGTCTATCAGTACACTACGAATCAGGCCCCCTGCCCTCTCTGCTTTTTGCAGCGAGTGGCGATGATTGGAATTGCAGTGGGCCAGCTGCTGAACTTCCGCTTTGGCATCAAGATGTCCCACCATGCGATCTCCCTCTTCCACTGCGTCTTCGGTGCGGGGGTCTCGCTCAGGCAGATCAGCTTGCACGTCTGTCCAGGGTCTCCTACCTTTGGAACGCCTGTACTGGGGTATGGCCTCTACACCTGGGCGCTCATCTCTTTCGTCTGCTCTATCATCGCGATTGGCGGCCTGATGCTGCTCTACAATCCATCATGGAAACCCTTTCATTCTAAAGCACTTACACTCATGGAGAGGTTCGCCTTTCTCTTCACTCTTGCAATCATCATCGCAGATATCGTCAGCATCGGTATGATCTGCGGATTCACCCCCTGCCCCGACAACCCTTAAGCAAGCCCTCAGAAAAGCACTCGAAAGAAGAAATGGGCGAAAATGACCACACGCCAAAGAGAGAAATTCTTTCCCTCTCTCTTGCCCGCCTGTCCACTCCGTGTCCATTTCCTGTCCGTTCCTCGTCCATTAAAGTCCATTTTCTTCGGCGGGCTGCAGCACTTCTAAGAATCAAAATATTATTTAATAATTTAAATTAAAATTATTTCGACTATTTGAATAATTGTTTTATTTTGATAAAATTATTGTTTTATCAAACTAAATAAATGGTTATTTAATATGGCAGTTATTGCAGCACCTACAATTACATTTGTTCCTCCTCAACACGGGATTGGAGAGCACAAGATCGGTCACCACTGGGTTGATCTTCCAGGAGTCGAAAAGGCTTGGCACACTGCAAAGGCCCTGTTCAAAATCCTGGCTACTGCCGCTCTTGCCGGCACAGCCACCTTTTATGCGGTCCCAATTGCTGGCGTTGCTACAACTGTCGCTTTTACCACTGCTGGGCTGACTGCCGCGCTTGGCCTCGCGCTTCTAGCCTATACATTCTACCGCATCTACCATGTAGACCAGAACGCTCCTATCCCCTTTTTGGATGGGACTACGCCACTTGGCGCATGGGCAGATAACTCGGTATTCATCACGGAGAGCTCTACAGAAACGATGGAGATGAAGTCTCGTCTAATTGCAAGCGCACAGCACTCGATTGAGATCTCGGGCAGCTACTGCGGCGGGGCGATATTCGACCGCATGCTCATCCAGATTCAAGAGAAGCTTGAGCAGAATCCGGCTCTACAGGTCAAGATCATCGCAAACGACGATCTTCTCACACCTTCTAACTACGAGAAAATTAGAGACCTAGCAGCGAGATACCCCAACAACTTCTTCCTGCTTGAAACAAAGCAGCAGTACCTTCTACTGCCATCGCTTAGAACGATTTCAAACCACACCAAAATGGTGATTGTGGATGGAGTGAGATGCATCACCGGCGGAACGGGAATACAGGACGTACTCTCCAGAGAAGGTGGAGATAATGTAGGCCAAGGAGCTTCGCTTCCGGAGAGAGTTCTCGGAAGAGGCGCGCGCGATATGGATGCACTGGTCACGGGCCCTGCGGCTGAGACCCTGCGCCATGAGTACTACCAGCTTCTCGCCAAGTGGCAGTCACTTACCCCCGAAAGAAGACAATATGGAAATTTAGCCGCTCAAAGAGGCTACGAGAGGATTCCAGCCAACGTGAAACAGGCATCTCTCGAACAGCACGATGAGATTTTTCAAGATAAAGCCCGAGATAGGATCGTCACCTCGCCTACAGCTGTGATTACAGGATCCTACGAGCATGGAGATGCTCACGGCTGCCGCATGGCTTATCAGCAGATGATTCGCAGCGCTAAGAAATCGATTGCAATTGCTCACATGTGCCTCAACCAGCCTGAAGTGATTAGAGAACTTGAAGGCGCAGCAGCGCGAGGAATAGAGATCACGATCATTACAAATGGAAGTGCTACGCACTCCCCTCTCAGCTCCCGCTTCTTGGCTCCTGCCAACCGTTCAGCGCTTGAAAGGCTGATGCGATTTGGCAACGTGAAGTGTTACGAGTACACGCAAGAGTCGACCCTCTACCACAAGAAGGTCATGGTCATCGACGAGCAGCTCACAACAATGGGCAGTTACAACATCAGCTTCTGCGCTGAGACGGAAGATGAAGACATGGTCGTTTTTGATTCAGCGGAAGTGGCTGAGCAGACCCTTCGAGTTCTTCAAGAAGACGCGCTGCGCTCAAGAAGAGTGGGCCCTTCAACAACTTTCTACTACTACTTAAATGAATTTTTGAAAATGCTGACGCTTCAGGCCTCGGCCCACATCTCTCAATAGATTTATTAATCTCCGAGCAGTTATAATGTTTGGAGATTAATAAAGGATTTTTTATGGCACATGAAGTTAAGGGTCCTGCAGTTTCCTCTGTCCCACACCATGCACAGTTAGCAGGTGGTAGCGGATCCGCAGCGGGAGCGCCGGCAGGCGTTGGAGCAGCTCCTACTCGCCTTGCCACCGCAAACGAGGCTGAAGCGACATGCTCCTGTTTAGAGGCTCTCCTCCCCGACTGCATCATGGAGTGCATCAGAGGGCTCATCGCCTGGTTTACAAATCTTCTTTCAGAGGCCTCCCCCTACCCCGCGCTACTCCCCTTGTCTGCACTGGAACAAGAGGCGATCGCCTTCGCAGAGGCTGAACTCCAAGCTGCTGGCCCTGAAACACTATGCACCATTGTCGGGAAGCCCGCATATGTTCCCATCGGTAATAGCGGCATGAGAGACGATCCTTTAACTCTAAAAATTCACCAGCTACTTACCTTGTATGGAAATGCTCTCACTGCATTTGAAAGCCCTCTTGCAGGTCGAAGCGTCACAGATGAGGCCTCAAAAGCGGCTTGGAAAAAATGTATCTATCTCGCCTATGCAATAGGCTACTTCACTCTGCAAGATCTTCCAAGCTTCATCAATTGGCATTATGAGTGGAGCAAGGGCACCACCTTTCCCGTGGAAAAGCGTTATACATCTACCGGTATGATCACAGATGTTCGAAGCTACCAGAAAATAGCACTCTCTCTTGTTGGGCAGATGTACCAGCGCATGAGAGGCCATCTCACTTGGGACAGACCGAGCACCTCTTTCATCTACCCTCAAGAAGTTCCTGAAGAACACGCTGCTCGCTTCTATCAAGAGGGAACGCTTGAAAATAGCTGCAGGGAGCTGCACAATAATTTGTGCAAGCAGATAATGCAGTTTATCTCGCCAGCTGAAGTGGATGAGTGGCACCGGTACCATCTCGATCTTCTCAAAGAAGACCACCAGGACTTACCCTTCCGGGCCGATATAAAACTCCTCGCAAAGGAGCACGACCCTTTCTCCTTGATGTCTTACAGAAACAACTACCTCTCAGCATCGCTAACAGCTGCAATGTTAAACCCGCAGCTCGCACCTCTGGGCATGCAGATCCGCGTCCCCGGCAGCGAAGGACTACTCAGCCAGTAGATCTATCGCTTCTTTTAGCTTCGAGACGGTCTCTTTCATCTCCTGAGGGTCGATGGGCCCTTGCATATTTACAAAATACATGCGCCAGAAGAACTTAAGCGTAGAATCATCCCCCTTCATACGCGGGATGTAGTGAAAGTGCACGTGGGGAACGCTCTGTCCCACCTCCTCTCCATTCTTTTGCAGTAGCAGATAGGAAGAGGTCCCAAAGACCTTTGAAACAGCGAGATTCACCTTTCTGATGGTCTGAGCGATATGCAGACACTCCTGGTCGGTAAGCCCCTCAAAGCGCGGCACATGCCGTTTGGGAATGATCAGGCAGTGGCCCGGAAAGATCGGCTTATGCGTGTAAAGCGCAAGGACTAGCTCATCTTCATAGAAGGTCTGAGCGTCCAGCACCTTCGGATCACAGAAGGCGCAGTAAGCCTCCTCCTGCACCGGAGAAGAGGCACAGGCCGGCCCTACCAGAGCAAACAGCAGCGCTACTAAACTAATCATCCTTCTCATTGGCAAACCACCCGTTCAAGTTGCATGAAATTATGCAGCAAAACTTCAGATAACGCAAATTCTCTTCTCATCTGCTATTTAGGCTTCCATCGAGAGCATTAAAAAGAAATCTTGTTAAGTTAGTAAGTTTCAAATATTTTGTTCTATTCTTCAAATTTACCAAAAGCCCTATCAGGTAGCCTCCTCATGCGAAAAAAAACAAGCCTAACTCGAAATGGCACCTTCACTCTTTTTCTCCTCACTTTGTCGGCTTTTAATAGTCAGGTCTTTGCCGATTTTGCATATGTGACCAACAATAACGACACAGTTTCTGTGATCGACACGAGTTCTAGCACTGTCATTGCAACAATTCCCGTTGGCCAAAATCCGGTTGGTGTTGCGATTACCCCCAATGGCCAATTTGCATATGTGGTCAATAATAGCGACCAAGACGTCTCTGTAATCAATACGAACACCAACACAATCGTTGCAACAATTCCCGTTGGCCAGGGCCCAATAGGAGTTGCGATTATCCCCAACGGACAATTTGCGTACGTAGTTAACAATGCTACCTTTTTTGAAAGCGTCTCTGTAATTGACACGAGCACTAATACGATCGTTGCAACGATCCCAGTGGGCACCGCTCCATTTCAAGATGCAGCTAACCCAAATGGACTATTCGTATATGTGGTTAACAGCGTGGATGGCACCGTGTCTGTGATTAATACGTCAACAAATACAGTAGTAGCGACAGCCTCTGTCGGTGGCAACCCCTACGGAATTGCGGTTACTCCCAATGGGCTTTTTGCATATGTGACCAATTATGGTATCAATCTCGTAAATGTGTTGGATACGAACACCAACATGGTCGTTGCTACAATTTCTGTGGGCATTAATCCTCAAGGAGTTGCAATTACTCCCAATGGACAATTTGCTTATGTAACAAATTTTAACAACACGTCCGTATCTGTGATCGATACGAGCAGTAATATGGTCATTGCTACAGTTCCTGTTGGCTCTTTTCCGGGAGGAGTTGCGATTACCCCCGATGGGCAATTTGCATATGTGGCAGATAGTAAAATTACCATAATCAATACCAGCACCAACACCGTCGTCGGATCAATCACAGTTGGTTTGCTTCCTCAAGAAATTGCATTTAGAGAAGGCACCTCTCTGTTGCCTCCTAACAATCTTTCAGGACATCAGAAAAAAAATGACTTTGGCTTGTTATTCGAGCGGTTCAATCTTCTACAGTGGGAGGCAAGCCCATCTGCTTCGCAGGTTGCAGGTTATTTTGTTTATCGCAATGGCGTCAAGATCGCGACATTGAGCGCCTCTACATTTGAATATGAAGACCATAACAGAAAAAAGGGTGTGACAACTAGCTACTCAGTGACTGCGTTTAACAGCTCAAACAGCGAGAGCGCAGCGACCACCATCCAAATTAATTAAAAGCGTTGCTAACTTATTAGCATTCAAACTATACAACGCATTTCAACTCGCTCTTCAGGAGAGTGTTAGCAATGAGCAAAAAGATAAGCCTCGCTTTAAATCGTTCCTTCTCTCTTTTTCTCCTCACTTTGTCGGTTTTTAATAGTCAGGTCTTTGCCGATTTTGCGTATGTGACCAACAATGACGACACCGTTTCTGTGATCGACACGAGTTCCAACACTGTTGTTGCAACTATTCCTGTCGGCAATGCCCCTCAAGGAGTTGCGGTCACTCCCAATGGGCAGTTTGTATATGTCTCCAATGGTGGCGATGATAACGTCTCTGTGATCGATACGAGCTCCAACACCATAGTCGCGACGGTTCCCGTTGGTTTCAGTCCAGTAGGAGTTGCGATTACTCCGAACGGCCAATTTGTCTATGTAGTCAACAACCTCAGTTTTAGTCACAATGTCTCTGTTATCAATACAGCGACTAACACCGTCATTGCGACAGTTCCAATCGGCACTGCCCCATTTGGAGATGCGGCTAATCCCAACGGACTTTTTGTCTATGCCGCAAACAGCGTGGACAATACTGTGTCTGTAATCAATACAAGCACGAACGCAGTAGTTGCCACAACTGCTGTTGGGAGTGGTCCAATAGGAGTTGCAGTGACTCCGAATGGTCTATTTGCTTATGTAACTGATATTGGCGATGCTACAGTGAGTGTGATCGACACAAGCACGAATGCAGTTACGGCAATAATTTCTGTTGGCACTAGCCCGAGAGGTGTTGCAGTCACACCAAATGGGCAGTTTGCTTATGTGACAAATAATGGCAGCGCGTCCATATCTGTGATCAATACGAGCAGTAATACAGTCGTCGCTACAATTTCTTCCGTAGGTAGTTCTCCTCAGGGAATTGCATTTACACCAGATGGCCTGCTGGCCTATGTAGTGATTAGAGGAGATGACACCGTCATTACAATCGATACTAGCACGAACACTATCGTTGGATCCCCAATTGCAGTTGGCTTGTTCCCTCAAGAGATTGCGATTAGAGAAGGCACCTCTCTGTCGCCTCCTAACAATCTTTCAGGGCACCAGAAAAAAAATGACTTTGGCTTGTTATTCGAGCGGTTCAATCTTCTGCAATGGGAAGCAAGTGCATCTGGTTCGCAGGTTGCAGGTTATTTTGTTTATCGCAATGGCGTCAAAATCGCGACATTGAGCGCCTCTACATTCGAATATGAAGACCACAACAGAAAAAAAGGTGTGACAACCAGCTACTCAGTGACTGCATTTAATGCCTCCAACAGCGAGAGCCCAGCGGCTACCATCCAAATTAATTAAAAAAATTGGAACTATGAAAAAATATTCAACAGTACGTACAGGGCTTTTTATCTCCGCCCTACTCTCAGCTGCTCTTACAGAAGGATTCTGCGACAGTTCAGGTTCAGCAGATAACCTTTCAAAAGCCTCCTCCTCTATCCCCCCTCTCGTAGAAGCCAAAGTGGGCTACTTCTTTTTTGCAGATAGCAAAATGCGCAAAATCTACGATCGCGGGGGATTGGATCTTCAACTTAGCGGATCTTATCCCGTGTGGAGATGGCTGCAGGTCTATGGCAGCATCGAGTACCTAGAGCGCCATGGCAGGTCATTAAACGACCATCAGAGGACGTCGATCTGGGAGATCCCCTTGAGTTTAGGACTCAAACCCGTTCTTAAGATCTGCCCACAAGTACACGCCTACTTCACTGTAGGCCCTAGATATTTCTTTGTGCACCAAGATAACACCTCCTCTTACGTTGACAGAGATGTAAACAGCAATGGCTTGGGAGGCTTTGTAAACACGGGATTTAACTTCTTCCCGATTCCTCATCTACTCCTGGACGTCTTCGGAGAGTACTCCTATAAACGAATCCACGCCCACTCTTCAAAAAGAAATGTTTATACTAGAGAGATTCAAGTTGGGGGCTTCGCTTTTGGCGTAGGCATAGGTTACGCCTTCTAAGAGGGTGTCTACAAAGGCAGCAACATGCTTTTTTAGTCTTTCCGGCAGACTTTAAATTCTCTTTCTTGGTCTACTTTCTCAAGTATGTCCTGCAAAATAGAATTTAAATTCTACCAAAAACTCTTAAAAAATCAAAGTTTCTGACTTCGTAGATACCCTCTAAATACCTTTCATTTTTCTAGAGGAGCCGCTAACATCTCCGCCTAAAAATGGAGATTTTATGACCTCAACAGCAGTTTCTAGAGCAGCAAAAGTTCGGTGTGTAGCAGTAGAGAGAACACCACAAACAGGATTGGGCAGACTGCCCGATGCTCTCGTGGTTCTATTTTTCCAATATCTAAGCCCGACCAGAGACACAGGATGCGCAGCAAGGGCCTGCTTTTTTTGGAGCAATAAACGCGCAGGAATCACTCTGCTTGCTCTGAGGCGCCAGTTTGAGAGCTCTGTACCAGAACCATTTGCAACAGTGGTTGCACTTAGCGATCGCATAAAAGCCAGATGGCCTTACCTGAAAACCATATCCAGATCGAGCATGTTTGACAATGCTTCGTACGGTAGAGAGTTCATGCATTTAATCCCTCTTCTAAATCCTAAAGCGGTCTCCTTTGAGCGCAATGTTGATGAATCAATAGGAGAGCTGATAAGTGAAGACATGATAGTGCCTACAACCCTTGAATTTTGCACCTTCCCGAGCAAGATCACTTCAAAAACCGTTACTTCTTTAACACTAAACTTAGAAGACACGGAAACGCTAGGCAGAAAAGAGTGCGCTATATTGAGAAAGAACTTCCCGAATTTAACCGCTCTTGCCATCAACTGCATCAAGGTGAAGATAGATGTAAGAGCTCTTCTCAAAGAACTTCCAGCTTTGACAGCTCTTAAATTACATAATTTTAATTTTTCACAGCAGACAGGCGGCGCTTTTAACAAATTTAGCACCCTAGTTCCATCTTCTGTGGCGGTACAACACCAAAGGCTTAGAGAGCTAAGCTTTGATGACTGCACTGTGGATTTTGGTCTGCTTTCTGCTCATCTAGCGCTTGCTCCAAACCTTGAGAGAATTACACTTGGGAAGTGCTCTGTTACTGGAGCGGTTGCACCTGCTGCTGCACCAGCTGTAGCGAGCATGGTAATGAATGCACCTAAACAGGTCCATGATGTGAGCGTGATCATCCCCCCAGCTGGCTGGCAGCTTAATACCAGCTACTCCGTCGGAAAGGTCTCACGATCTCGATCATTTTTTTCGACCGAGGAGATCGTTCGCATTGAAGGAGAAGTTACCATGCGCAGAACAACTGGCGCTTAGACCGGCTGAGAAGTAGCGCCGGGCGTTAAGCCAAGTATCTCAAGCTTTGGGTTTTCTCTTTCCATGGCACCCTTAAGACCTATCGGGTCGGGAATGTGCGCGTAGCTGGTAAGATCCATTTTACGAAGCGCTTGGCATGCCCTAGCAATTGGAAGGAGATGTTCTGGGCCGAGACCAGTAAGGCTCAAATTTAGATCCGTTATTCTAGATCCTCTTTTCGCTATCTCTCTGGCGATTAACCTCTCCTCATTTTCTGACACAGGCAGCATAGATAGCTCTAAGGAAGTTAGGCTTGGTAGCGCAAAAATGGTTTTTACAGCTTTGCGGGTAATGTTCACACAATGTACGAACGAAACTTCTGTAAGAGTAGGGATTTTTGAAAGAGTTTTAGCCGCTTCTTCAGAGATGTTAGAACAAGAAAAAAAAGTGATACTCCGCAATCTTTTTAAGCTCGTGAAATCGCGCAGCGACTTATCGCGCAGCGCATTGCAATGAAAAAAGCTGAGAGTTCGAAGGTTAGGGCACGCCTCAGGAATACGGGAAAATGTTCTATTTAATGGAGACTCTTGAATTGCGAGAGAGAGAAGCTGCGACGCCCTCTGCGTGCTAAAGACCCCATCCAGCATCGCCCTACTTGGGTCGCATAATTTCACCTTGCGCACGTTTGACATTAGATCTAGGATTTGAGTGTAGCTTCTCTGTATCTTTAAAGAGCGCTTAGAAAACATAGTGCACGCGTAAAGAGTCTCATCTGTTTGCTTCGCTCCAGTCAACGCCTGTCTATTGAAAACTTCTGTCCGCACAGCATAAAACGCTTGGCACACAGACAGTGTCTTATCCTGGCTCAACGCTTTTATGCCGATAAGACCAAGTGTGTGTATCAGAAGAGAAGATGGAAGAGCAGTGCACCGATCGGCAGGAGAGCTTTCAACATCACCGGAACAACGCATCTTTTTTAAGCTTGAAACTGCCGACATAAAAACGCCTTTGAAATATGAAAAATTCAAAGAGTTTACTCTAAGCAACTACTTACTTTGAAGAACTATTCCCAAATAAACTTGTTTTTGTAAGCAGATATTTTTGACAACACGACAACAACCACTTATATATTATGCTGCAAGAGAAGATCTTCAACGACTTCTAAACAGATCTCGGGGATTTTTCTCTCTTGATCAACGCAATCTTTAATGTCTAAAACAGCTCTTTTTATCTCGTCAGGCAGCTCTTCTGATAAAGCGTTATCTCCAGGCCAAGAGGCGTCGCGCGTAGCTCTATCGGGCCAGCGGGAATATGCTACCCATAGGCCATCAGATGTGCGGTGCAAGCAAGAGCCTATTGCACCCCTGTGCTCAACAAAATAAGAAGCGATCTTGTTCCACAAGTTCTGATACTCCTTTTCGCGACCAGCCTTCAAATACCCTTGATAAATCACTGCGAACATACGCCTCCGGATTGAGATAGGCTCATTTTCCACAAAACGCCTCATTTAAAAAAGTGTCTAAAAATAAAAAAAATACTACTCTCACCAGAAAATAACGTTCTGCAGGAATAGGCATGACCTCCTTTTTAACTAGAGCAGCTCTAGGATCTCTAATCTGTTTTACCATCCCGGCTTTTGCGGACTCTGCCCAGGAAGATTGCCCTAGCGGCAAAAAACACTACCGCTTATCAGCCAGACACATTGAGGGTGGTGGAGTAGGTTACAGGCAGGGTTACACCACTCTTGAAACCTTTCTAGCTCCTGATCCTGAGCGCTGGTCTGTAATGCCCTTCTTGGATGCAAGAGGCCACGTCTTTGATAATGGAAAATGGGCAGCAAATGCGGGCACTGGGATTAGAGGGGTTTATGGATGCAGAGCCTATGGCCTAAACGCCTTTTACGACTACAGAAACACAAAAAGGCAGCGCTACAATCAGATCGGGGTAGGATTAGAAACTCTGGGAACGCTCTGGGACTTCCGGATGAACGGCTACCTGCCTGTGGGCAGAAAAATCACATCTCCCTATCACACAAAATTCGACCGTTTTTCCGATCACCACATGATTCTCTCTAGAAAATATCAGTTCGCTATGAAAGGAGCCGACGCGGAGGTGGGGTTTCACTTTGGCAAGACTCGTCTGTTTGACTTCTACACAGCAGCCGGCCCCTACTACTACATCGGAGAGGTGGGTGGCAATACTTGGGGTGGGAAGGCGCGCATTAGCGGCACCTTCAAAGATTACGTTACTTTAGAACTCAGCGACTCTTACGACAGGAGATTCCACAACAACTTCCAGGGACAGATTACTCTTTCGATTCCCTTCGGAAAAAAATCTAGCGTAAACAAAAAGGGGTGTAGAAACACATGCGAGCTTGCAAGTGCGCTTGTCTCTAGAATGGTTCAACCTGTTGGAAGAGAAGAGATCATCGTTGTTGGGCGTGAAAAAAAGGATGCTGTAGCCACCGATCCCGCAACTGGAGAGCCTCTCTTTTTTGTATTCGTTGAAAACACAAGCAGCTCGGACGGCACCTACGAAAGTCCCTACCCCACACTTGCTCTAGCACAGGCCAATTCGAAGCCTGGAGATATCATCTACGTATTCCCTGGCAATGGCACCACGACAGGGATGGATTCTGGGATCTTATTAAAAGCTGATCAGAAGTTTTGGGGTTCGGGAGTTGGCCATTCGATACAAACTTCTCAAGGCACGATCTCCATCCCCGCCCAAAGCAGCTCCTCGCCGATTATTACGAATACTAATATCGATACAGATGGTAATGCGATTACTCTAGCGTCTAATAACGTCATAAGCGGTTTCACCATCTCGTCTTCAATGAACGATGCCATTTTTGGGCCTGATTCTCAAAACTTAGAGGTCTCTTCTTGTACATTTGAAAACACGAATACTTTTGCGATCGAGGCTACCTTTTCTAACGACGCCTCGATATCTGTAATGAACAATCAGTTTTTGAACAATACCAACGGAATTCATCTGGTTCTAAACGGCGCATCCACGCTGGCCATTTCGAGCAACACTTTTCAGGGACAGACTTCGATATCTGAGCCGCCCATCGCAGTTGCCCTTGATTCGGCTCCGACTTCAGCCACTTTTGAAAATAACGTCTTTAACGATAATGAGACCGGCTCTGTAAATATCTCTTACAATGGAACAGCTGCTACCGAGCTCACCTTTATCAAGAACACCTTCACCAACAACAGGACGGGATCCGCATCAACCCTTGGATCAAATATTGTGCTCAATGCAAATGGGAACACTGTCACCAGTTGCAACATAGATCTAGTAGAAAACACCTTCTCTGGAAACAGTGCGGATTCCCTATACATACACACGAGTGGGGCGATTACAGATTTGAACGTCGCAGCCTCTGGAAACACCATGTCAAATAATGGTGCTTCTGCACTAGTTTTTGCAAGCGGGTGCACAAACTTCTCTCTAAATGCGACTAATAACACCTTAACAGAGCTCAATGACAACGGAATCTCGATTATAGGTGGGACTCCTTTCCAAACTGCAAATATTACGATAAGCAGCAACACCATCACTGATATTGGCAACAGCCAAAATGCAATTGCTCTCTCTCAAGCAGGCTCTACTCTAAATTTTACTGCAGAGAACAACACAATTGAGAGATGTGAAGGATCGGGAATCCTCTGCTTTTCTGATGAATTCACAAATATGACCGCGAATATCACAAATAACGTGATCAGCAATTGCCAAAATGGAGGGGGGAATGCAGCCTCAGGTATCAGTCTGGATACCTATGTTAACCTTCGCTCTACAATCGCAAACAACACCCTCTTAAGTAATGCAAGCCCAAGCATTGCCCTGGGCCTTTTTACCACTGGAGATCCCACTGTTTGTTTGACACTGACAGGCAACAGCACCAGTATTGACCCTGGTTATTCTCTTAGCAATCCAGGAACCGGTGCTTTTAATTTAAGCCCATGCAACGTCGATACAGTAAACATAGGAACGATTACGGAGGTAGGCGTTATAACCGCTGTCGACTCCTGCCCCAGCGGGGCCCTATGCCCTCCATAAAAATAGATCTTAAAAGTCTAAGCGCAGGTCGGCAGTGAGCCCCTGCAGGACCAGATCTGAGTTCTGTGTGCCAGAGGCATCTGAGAAGACTTGAAATTGACTCATCCAGTCTTCGATCTCGTAGCCCAACTTCAGAGCGAAGTGAGAGCGGTTCTTGTCAAAATTAAACTCCCAACCGAAGCCCATTAATGCTTGAAACATAAGCGCACCAAAGTTTCGAGCTTTCATAGGAATGGAAGTCTGGGTTAAAAGCACATCGACAAACTCATCGCGCAGCGTCCAGCGCCCCCACATGTAGGCTGCTGAGAAGTTGCTGATGATGCTGAAAGCGTGCCTGTTCACGCTTCCGAGAATCCACTTCCCATTGACGCCTCCTTTCGGGCCTCCTCCTCGGAAGTTGTTCTTCACATTCTCGTCAGCGAAATATAAAGTGCCAAGTCCCAGAAAATTCGGAGTTGTCCATTTCATGTGAATTTTCTGACTGATCCAGCCCCCTTTCACACCAATGAAGGGTCGCAGAGACAGGAATCTACTAACGAGGAAACTCCTGCCCAAATCCCAGTCGAACATGTTGTAGTGCACATCAAAGCGCACTTTCCCAGTTTTAAAAGGCTCTAATAAAGAGAGTCTAGCAGCTAGGAACGCCGATGTGACTGCCCCTTTCACATGATCCCTTGCCTGCGTCTGAAACCAGGTATAGGCGATCTGGGTGTCCCACTGGTCGTGGTGCATATTATAACCCAGGCCAACACGAAAGCCGGGATCCCAACCGAAGGAGATTGTCTTATAAGTGGTTCGTTCAAAATTGTGATTTGGTGCGATCGTGAATGACCAGTCGATCGTTTCACTGGTATGCCAGTAGAGCGCATCTACAAAAACATCGATGTTTCTATCCTGCTTTATCGGCCGATCGGAGAGGTTCGGCAGACCGCTATCCATTCTTTGCATCTGGAGACCAGTAGAGTCAGCAAAGAGCTCTCCCCCTGTCCACATTACAAGAACAATAACTACTCGCAGTAAAGCACTTCTCATTTTCCTCTTACTCATCTAGAGAGCGTTAAAAATCGAACCGACAATTGAGAGTCACCCCTTGAAGAGTCAAATCGCCATGCAATCGCACCAGCTGAGATGTAGCAACTCGAAGCTGATTCACCCAGAGCTGCATTTCGTAACCTACTCGTGTGGAAAAATGCGATCTTCCCTTCTTAATATCAACATCCCACCCCGTTCCTAGAAATCCCCTTAACATTAGAGCGCCAAGCGTTGAATTTCGGGTATGCACAGAAACTCTTTTCCCAGTTGTTTCTTTGTAAACATCACTGCAGCTCCAGGTTCCCCATAAAGTAGCTATGGAAAAATCTCCAAAAAGGCTGGGGAAATGCGTGCCAAAATTACGCAATTTCCACTTGGTATTTACTCCGCCAACGGGTCCTATGCCCCAGAAGTTATTTTTCACCTGCTCCTTAGCAGAGCTACTTGTGAAAGCATTGGCAATAATCAGATTCTTATAATTCACATGAATGGACTGGTCGATCCATCCCCCTTTAAGGCCGATAAAGGGACGTAGAGATAGTCCCTTGCTCACCCAAAAGGTGCGGCCCAACTCCCAATCGAACATATTGAAGAGAATAGACCAGCGTATCTTTGCGCTTTCTGCAAAGTTACTGCCAAGATCCGCTGCAAAAAATTCGGGGTGAATCTCTTCAGTTATTAAGATTTTACCTGCAATTGAAATGAATTCTGGAAGAAGGTGTATCTCCTTATGGGCTTCTGTGCGAAACCAGGTCCAATTGAGCTGTGTATCCCACTGATCATACTCTAGATTGCGCCCAGCACCCACTCGAAAGCCGAAATCCCAATTGAAGTTGATATCGGGCACACCAAAGGAGCTCGTGTTTTTTCCAATCTTGAGAACGTCTGCCCAAATTGCGGAAGCCTCTTCCGAAGCGTACCATGCAAAGGCGTCGGCAGATAGATCCCAGCTTCCAGCGGTGCGTGATGAAACGTTCGGCAGACCACGCGCTAGCTCTTGTTTCTGCCCATCTGAACTAATCGTATCAGATGCATCAACTCGCATTTGAAGTAGCAACATCGACGCAGTCAAAATGAAGAGTAGAAACTTTTTCATGCTTCTCTATGCGACGCAAGTTAAATTAAAAATCAAAGCGAAACTCAAGCGTTCCCCCTTGCAAAGTCAATACGTTATCCAGCCTGCCGGTATCAAAAAAGTAGAGTTGAAGCTGGTTTAGCCAGAACTGCATCTCATATCCCAATTTCGCTGAAAAATGAGACCGGTCGCGATTGAAGGTAGCATCCCATCCAAATCCCAAAAATGTCCTCAAAGTGACGGCGGCACTATTGATATGAGAGAGTTTGACAACGACTTCCTGTTCGATATTGTTTTTATAAACATCCCCCAACGTCCAGTGCCCCCACATGATAGCTCCAGAGAGGTCTCCAAACAGGTTAAAGGAGTGTTTTTGTCGAACAAAAAGATCCCACTTTGTATTGAGACCAGCACTTGGACCAATCCCCCAAAAGTTGTTCTTTAGATTCTCTCTTCCCTCTTTAAAAAATTCTGCGCCTGAACGGTTTGAATTGTGCCACTTTGTGTGAATCGACTGATGAATCCATCCTCCCTTCAGACCAATAAATGGGCGTAGAGATAGCGCTCGACTGACTCGAAAATTTCTACCAAGTTCCCAGTCAAACATGCTGAAATGAATCTTCCACTCCATGCTCGCCTTCTGATAGGCTATCCCCGAGATTCCTGCTCCATTCTGATTATCAACATAGAAATTGCCGAGATACGCTGAGAAAACAGTGCCAGGGGTGCTGGAAACATGATCGCTCCCTCGCGTGCGAAACCAGGTGTAATAGAGCTGCGTATCCCACTGGTCGTGCTTCATGCCATAACCAAGGCCTGCACGAAAACCGGCATCCCAATCAAAACGGACGTCCCTTACATCGCACTTAGTTTTTGCACCGCTGGCGGTAATCACCTGAGCCCAGTTTTCAGAGCCGCTCTCTTTTGCGCACCAGACAAGGAGGTCGGCAAAAACATCCAGACTCGTAGACTCGGGATGAAAGCGAGCGGAGATGTTTGGAAGGCCGTTGCTACTCTCTTGCGTTGCTTGAACAGCAGCCTGTGAATCGGCAGCACTTAGACTTGAGATGCCAGCAAGAAGTGCGATCATCCCTAAAAAAAACCGCATGATCCGCCACCGATCCCTTTTTAGAACAAAGCGGAACATTTAAACTTAAATTTTGAGTTGATGTCAACCCAGATGCTTGAGATCCTAGAACCCAGGAATAAAAGAGGATAGAAAATGGAAAGTAGAGAGGCCTATTGGACTATTTGCCCAAAATGCTATGGACGCGGAAAAAAAACCTATAGGCTTCGCAAGAAATCGAGAATTCGCTTCCAAATAGCAATTAATGAATATGAAAAAACTCGGGGTGAAGGAAGGGCTTCGGATCGTCCTAAACTTACTCAATATTTATGCGATAATTGCAGTGGATCTGGTTTGATTCCTACTTCTAGTCATCCCCTAGCAGATTCAGAAAATTATCCACACGTGGCAATTATTGGTGCAGGTATAGGAGGCGTGGCGCTGGCTGTTGCTTGTTTGCATCGTGGGATTCCATTTACCCTTTACGAACGCGATAGCAGCTTTGATGCACGAGCTCAGGGTTACGGACTTACCTTACAACAAGCAAGTAACGCAATAAAAGGATTAGGTCTCTTCTTTTTAAAAGATGGGGTTAATTCTACACGCCACGTGGTGCATACTACAGATGGAAAAGAAATTAGTGAATGGGGAGCAAGGACGCATTTAAACATTAAAAAGTCTCCAAAGCGTAAAAATGTGCACATCCCTCGACAGGCACTGCGCCTGGCTTTGCTTGAGCAATTAAGCAAGCATAATGCCGTGCATTGGGGGCACCGCTTAGTTAGCTTTAAGCAATGTGAAGATAAAAGCGTCGAGCTAAGCTTTCAAGTTCACAAAGAGATGAAGAGTGTTAAGGCTGATCTGGTGGTGGGTGCCGATGGTATTCGTAGCGTTGTGCGCAGCTTGCTAATTGGTGAGGATATTACTCCCTTACGTTACCTGGGTTACCTGGTGATTTTGGGTATCTGTTCTCTAGAGGCTCTTAAGGGTATTGAGAGTTCTCTACTCGACTCAGCCACCGTCTTTCAAACCGTCAATGGCCATGAGCGAATCTACGTGATGCCTTACTCGTTAGATTCGGTAATGTGGCAATTTAGTTTCCCCATGCCGGAAGAAGAAGCCAAAACCTTAAGCGCTCGAGGAGCTCAAGCACTTAAAGAAGAAGCGTGTCGTAGAGCACAGTGGCATAAGCCCATTCCTCAAATTTTATCAGCAACCCTTCCGGCACAAATCTCAGGTTATCCCGTGTATGACCGAGAAGTGCTCAAGTCGGAATTATTGGAAAAAGCCGGGGCAGTTACCTTGATTGGAGATGCCGCTCACCCCATGAGTCCATTCAAAGGACAAGGTGCAAATCAAGCACTGCTAGATGCACTTGCACTGGCTCGCAAAATTTCAATCGCGTGTACTCTCTTCCCTAAATGGAGAGAGAGCGGATTAAGAGAAGTTGTACTCACTGAATTTGAAGAAGAGATGTTAGCGCGTAGTGCCTCTAAAGTGAAGGATTCAGCCGAGGCTGTGAAACTTCTACACTCCAAAAGTGTACTACGTGAAGGTGACGGACCTAAAGGACGCTCTTTACGAGGTAACGATTCGAACTAAAATTAGCGACGAATTAAATCTTTATGCGTCATAGATAATGAAGTAGATTCTCTTCGGCTTAAGGATAAAAGAGAATATGAATCCCGCCTAGACTCAGCCCTGAAGAGCCGAGATTGCGGCGAGGGACCGTTCAACTAAAAGCTTGAAAAGGTTGGGGTAGGGGAAGAAAAAAGGCACTAGAGGTTGCCCCCTAGCGCCTAGACTCCGGATGTAGGATTCGAACCTACGACCAACGGATTAACAGTCCGCTGCTCTACCACTGAGCTAATCCGGAATACGGGGGGAATTTTAGAAAAGAATGTGAATTAAAGGCAATGTTTTCATAAATGGGCAGGAAGGGCTCCTCGCCGCAATCCCGGCCGTTTAGAGAGCCGGGGCTAAGCGGGATTCATATTCGCTAAAAAATAAATCGAAGAGGTGTTAACTTGAGCCCCATGGATGAGATCTACGGGTACATTGAAAGCATTATCTTTAGCAATAGCGAGCAGGGCTTTACTGTCGCTAGGCTGAAGGAGCCGAAGAAGCAGGATCTAACCACAATCGTCGGCTGCCTGCCCGCTCTGCAACCCGGAGAGACGATCCGCTGCAAGGGGTCTTGGAAGCGCCATTCAAAGTTTGGTCAGCAGTTTGAAATTGTTAGTTTCGACCTTCAGGCTCCCTCCGATGTGATCGGCATTCAGAAGTATCTCGAATCGGGAATGATCAAGGGAATCGGCCCCGCCTATGCAGAGCGTATTGTCAAAAAATTTGGAGCTTCAACCCTTCAGATCATCGAGGAGTCTCCCAAGAGGCTGAACGAAGTTGAAGGACTTGGAGAGAAGCGAATTGAGAATATTCTCGTCTGCTGGGGCCAGCAGAAGACGATCCGCAATGTCATGATCTTCTTAAGAGGGCATGGGGTGAGTCCCGCCTATGCTCATAAAATTTTTAAAGCCTACGGCGAGCAGAGCATCGACAAGGTGATGCAGAACCCGTACGCACTGGCAAAAGAGATCCACGGGATCGGGTTTAAGAGCGCAGATTCGATTGCAAAAGGGGTTGGCGTGCCTCAGAACGCGCCTCAGAGAATCGATGCAGGCATCGAGCACGTTCTCTGGGAGCTATCCGGGGAGGGCCACGTCTGTATGCCAGAAAGCGAGCTTGTACCCGCTGCCGGCGCAATTCTCGAGGTCGATCCTGCGCTCATCACAGAGAGGCTAACGACCCTTGTGAAAAATGGGTATATTATCCAGGAGAACTCTCATCTCTGGGTCAAGCCTCTCTATTTAGCAGAGATCGGCATCGCAAGAGAGATCGCGCGTCTTTCTCAAACTCCCTCCCCACTACGCAGTGTAGACCTTCCCAAAGCGATTGAGTGGGTCCAGACGCAGCTACGCATCGATCTGGCTCCGGAACAGCGCGAGGCGGTCTGCTCGGGGTTAAAAGAGAAGCTGATGATCATCACGGGCGGACCAGGAACTGGTAAGAGCACGATCACAAAAGCAATCTTAACGATCACGTCTAAACTAACCAGTCGAATCCTCCTTGCTGCACCCACAGGACGCGCTGCAAAGCGCCTTGCAGAGATCACAAGACACCGCGCCTCAACGATCCACAGCTTGCTAGAGATGGACTTCACCCAAGGGGGCTTTAAACGCGGGAAGGATAATCAGCTCGAGTGCGACCTTCTTATCGTCGACGAAGCGAGCATGATCGACACCTTTCTCATGCACAACTTGCTGAAAGCGGTTCCAAGCAATGCACGCGTGATTCTGGTTGGAGATGTGGATCAGCTTCCCAGTGTGGGTCCAGGAAACGTATTAAAAGATCTGATCCGCTCGGCATTTATTCCGCTGATTGAGCTCAAGCAGATCTTCCGCCAGGCTGCGGGCTCTACAATCGTTACAAATGCCCACAAAATCAATCAGGGCGTCTTTCCAGAGATCTATCCAAAGCCCAATAGCGACTTTCTCTTTTTTGACATCGAAGAGCCGGAGAAAATTCTAGAAGAGATTGTGGAACTGGTCTCAACGCGTCTGCCGCGTAGCCACAGGTTTCACAGATTTGATGAGATTCAGGTTCTGGCGCCGATGAAAAAAGGTGTAATTGGCACAGAGAACTTGAACATGGTTTTGCAGCAGGCTCTCAATCCCTCCCCCTCCCCTCTTATACGCATGGGAAAGAGCTTCCATGTTGGCGATAAGGTGATGCAGATGCGAAATAACTATCAGAAAGAGGTCTATAACGGCGACATTGGCAGAATCTCTGCAATCGACATGACTGAGCAGCAGGTAAAAGTGATCTTTGATGAGAAGTCCGTTATGTATGAATTCTCAGAGCTCGATGAGATCGTTCTCGCCTACGCAGCTTCGATACACAAGTATCAAGGAAGCGAGTGCCCCTGCATCGTGATGCCGATCCACACCTGCCATTTTAAACTGCTAAATCGCAACCTTCTCTACACCGGAATTACGCGCGGCAAGCGCCTCGTAGTCCTTGTGGGAACTAAGAAGGCGCTTGCGATTGCTGTTAACAATGAAGAGGTAAAAAAGCGCTACACCGGACTCACAGAAGCTGTCCTGCGCTCCATGTAAGACAGAGTGGGAATTACACAGAGATCGCAGAGACACAGAGAGGGAGGAGAAGAAAAAAAATGCCGCAAAGGGGCAGAGCATTCATCTTTTCTGCGGTGAGCAGAAAAGATGATCTTCTCTTCTTTCTCTGTGTCTCTGTGATCTCTGTGTAAAAATCTTTACCGTTTTGAATTAGTAGATCTATTTAGGTGACGGGGGTGCCTGGAAGAGCGTTCTGGAAGGCGGGCAGCTCGATCCCAAGCGAGGTGTCAGCTGCGAGGAGCATTCCTTGGCTCTCGACGCCCATTAAGGCAGCGGGCTTCAGATTCGCGACGATAACCACCTTTTTACCGATGAGAAGATTCAGATCTTCCATCTTCTCTCCGATACCTGCCACGATCGTGCGTTTTTCAAAGCCGAGATCTACAGAGAGTTTAAGAAGCTTCTTGCTTTTGGGAATGCGCTCTACGGCAAGGATCTGACCTACGCGGAGGTCGAGCTTGCGTACCTCATCAAAAGAGACCTGCTCTTTTAATGGAACTGCAGGAGCTGGCGGTGTGGCTGAAGAGGTAAGTGTTTCCAATTTTTCAATCTCCTTCTGAATGAGCTCATCTTCCACCTTGGCAAAGAGGTGGACGGGAGGAGGAAGGGCTCTGCCTTCTGGAATCTCCTCTGCAATGAGCGTTTTCCAATTTTTTGATGTAAGGGGCTTCGTATAGCCGAGAAGCGTCCAGAGACGCTCTGCTGTTTCGGGAATTAAAGGGAACGAAACAACAGCAAGTGCCTTCAAACACTCTAGACAGCAGGCGATAGCATTTAGCATCTCTTGCTTGCGCGTAGGATCTTTATTTGCCTGCCAAGGTTTTTTCGCATCGAAGTAGACGTTGCCAGCTTGTGCAAGCTCCATGACGAGAGAGCTTGCCTTTCTCAGGTGGAAGGTCTCGTAAGCTTCTGCAATCTCTTTCACGAGGTGCTGAATCTTCTCCAAGAAGCTACTATCGATCTCTTGGAGATCCTTTTTCTCAGGAACCTTTGCTTCGCAGTTGTTTGCTGCAAACACGAGAACGCGGCTAGCCAAATTGCCATACTTTCCTAGCAGCTCGCTGTTGCAGCGAAGTTGGAAATCTTTCCAAGTGAACTCTGAATCTTGCGATTCAGGCGCATTGGCAGCAATCGCGTAGCGGATCTGGTCAGGGGTAAATTTCTGAAAAAATGTCTCAAGATCGATATACCAGCCTTCGGACTTGCTAAACTGCTTGCCCTCGAGATTGAAAAACTCATTCGCTGGCAGCTGATCGACCAGCTTATAGGGCACATCTTGACCCATAACCATCGCAGGAAAGAAGACAGCATGAAACGGAATGTTATCCTTTCCGATAAACTGGACGTACTGAGTGTCGATATCGAGCCAGTAGTTTTTCCATGCATTGGGATCTCCCCTCTTCTCGGCCCACTCCTTCGTAGCAGAGATGTAGCCAATAGGCGCATCGAACCAGACGTAAAAAACTTTTCCTTCACTTCCTGGAAGCGGCACGGGAATTCCCCAGTCCGAGTCGCGGGTGATGGCGCGAGGCTTTAAATCATCGACGTAGGACTTTGCGAAGTTGAGAACGTTAGGCTTCCAGTTTTTTGTCTGCAGCCACTCGCCGAGGCGCTCTTTGAAGAGGTCGAAGCGGAGGAACCAGTGCTTCGTCGGTTTGAGTGTTAGAGCTTTTCCTGAGATCTTCGATTTTGGCTCGATCAGGTCGGTTGCTTCATAGCTCGCACCGCACTTCTGGCACTCATCTCCCCTCGCCTCTTTAAAACCGCACTTGGGACAGGTTCCTATCACGTACCTGTCGGCCAGAAATCGCTTATCCTCTTCGGAATAGAGCTGAGAGGTGACCCTCTCCTCAATGAAGTTGTTTTTTAGTAGATCGAGAAAAAACTGTTGAGTCGTCTCAACGTGACCCGGCCAGGTTGTGCGCGAATAGTGGTCGAAGGAGAAGTTGAGCTGCTTAAAAAAGTTCTCATTGATCTTGTGGAAGAGATCCACGTGTTCTTTGGGAGTTCTTCCAGCCATTTGAGCGCTGAGTGTAATTGCCACGCCATGCTCATCTGAGCCGCAGATATAGAGAACATCGCTTCCCATCAGCCGCTGAAAACGAGCGTAGCAGTCTGCTGGAAGATAGGCCCCTGCAATGTGACCGAAATGCAGCGGTCCATTCGCATAAGGAAGCGCAGAGGTAATGAGAACCTTCTTCGCCATTAATTAGCCTTCGTCAGAATCGTGCGATGCTGCGCGCTCTTTTGCATCCTGCTCTTTCATCTCTTCTAGAAAGTTCTCTTTAGGATTAAAGCGAATCTCTTCTAAAAGATCATCGATGTAGAGCTCTCTTCCCGACTTAACATAGTAGCGTGCAATTTGAATCGCATGTCTTGCAAGTTCGAAATTGCTCTTGAATAGTCCTTTTAACTTCTCGTTTGTCAGAAGGTCTTTCATTTGATTTTCCTCTCTTTATTTTGTGATTCTATGTTCTTCTGCAATGACGATACTTCTCAAAATGTCATATGCAATGTTTAAATTCTGATTGACGATATGGTAGTCGTAATTTACAGCCTGCTTAAGCTCTTCTTCCGCCCATGAGAGCCTGCGCTTCATCGACTCTTCATCTTCCGTCTTTCGGTTGATAAGGCGCGTTTTTAATTCGTCTAAAGAAGGTGGGCTAATAAAGATGTAGATCGCCTCAAACTTTCTCTTCTTTAGCTGCATAGCGCCTTGAGTATCGATAACCAGAAAGACGTGTCGCCCCGCTTCTTGCTGCTTAACAACAAAGGCCTTCGATGTGCCGTAATGGTAGCCAAACACTTCTGCATGCTCTAAAAAATCGCCGCTCTTGATTCTCTCTTTAAACTCCTGATCGGTAAGGAAATGGTAGTCTTCTCCTGCGAGTTCACCAGCTCTCGGCGGCCTAGTTGTGCAGGAGATACTCTCTGTAATAACAGGAAACTCTTCGCGCAGCATACGCACAAGCGTTGTCTTACCAGTTCCTGCAGGCGCACTGAGAACAAAGACTTTTCCTTTCGATAGATTTCCTAAAACTCTTTCAGCCATTCTTTTTTACTCGATGTTCTGCAGCTGTTCGCGAATCTTTTCACACTCGCTCTTCATGAGCACTGTTAAATAAGAGAGCTCGGTTTCAAGCGACTTCGCCGATAGCGTATTAATCTCTCGATGGATCTCCTGAGTGAGAAAATCGAGCGTTCTACCTATGCTTTTTTCGCCAGATTTTAAGTAGTGACGAAACTGAGCAATGTGCGAGTCTAAACGCGTGAGCTCTTCTGTAACATCGCCCTTTTCAGCAAAGAAAGAGAGCTCCCTAAAGAGCCTCTCTTCATTTTCTGGAGTCTGCGGCAATAGAGAGAGAGAGCTTATTCTCTCAAGTAACTTCTTTCTAAAATTATCCATCATCTGCGGAGCAGCTAGCTTAGCTTTCTGAGCTGCATCTTCGATGATTTTAAGTCTTCCGAGCAGGTCGTCGTGGAGGTGCTTTCCCTCTCGAACCTTCATCTCCATCATCTCTTTTAAAGCAGAACCAACAGCATCTTTTAGTGAAGCTTTTAGCTCCTCATCTTGCTCTGGCTGCTCAAGCGTACTACTCTGCGGCGCTCTGTCGAGAAGAAAAGGCAGATCGACTTCAGCTAAAGGATCGTAACCGAGCTCTTCTGCAACCTTCTCCCACATCCCCTTAAACTGCTTGAGAGTTTTGATGGAGGGTGCGATGCTCTTTTCGTTTAATGTGTGTACGATGCGGACATTCACTTGCCCGCGCTGGATCTGGTCTGCGATCCATTTTCTTACGTCGAGGTCGAAGCGTAGAAACTCTTTGGGCATCATGAGATGCATGTCGAGCATCTTCCGATTGACGGAGTGGATCTCAACTGCCCAGGAGCCCAATGGATTATCTTTTGTGGCACGGCCATAGGCCGTCATGCTTCTGACCATTGAAGTGCAAAAATTCCTTATCTAGACTCTTGAAGTAGCCTCCTAGAATAGGAGATTAAATGATTGGATGTCAAGAACCTATCCTAGCCCTTCTCCTCTCGGGAAGTGAAAGGGTGAAAGCTCATTCTGTGGAGGGGCGAGGGGCCATGGGCTGCGATGGCGGAAAGGTGAGCGGCAGTTCCATAGCCCTTATGCTTTATAAACCCATATTGGGGATACTTAGCATCATACTCTCTCATCATCTGATCTCTTGTCACCTTAGCAATGATCGACGCAGCAGCGATGGAAAAGACACGAGAGTCTCCATGCACCACAGCTAGCCCTGGGATCTGAGTCTTAGGAAGATGCGGGCCATCTACGAGGATAAAATCTGGTTTTTCGGGAAGGTTATCAATGGCGATCTGCATGGCCAGAAGTGAGGCCTGCAAAATATTAATCTGATCGATGGTAGGGGCGTCTACAACGCCGATGCCAAAAGAAATTTGCGGATTTTCTGTAAGAATTTTGAATAGTTCTGCGCGTTTTTCTGGAGTCAATTTTTTACTATCATTGACACCATCAATCACGAGACCCTTCGGAAGGATACAGGCCGAGGCTACGACGGGTCCTGCAAGAGGACCTCGTCCAGCCTCGTCCACACCAGCGATGAACTGGTAGCCTTTTTGGCGCGCAGTCTCTTCAAAAGCTGTATGCTTTTTGTAAGAGATCGCGACCATTTTTATGTCGTAGCAGTTGTTGTCGCTTTCGCTTTAACAGGTCCGATCTGCTCTTTAACTTTAGAAGCTTTGCCTGAAGTGCCGCGGAGATAGTAGAGCTTGCTCTTGCGCACTTTACCAATCTTGACCACCTCAATCTTAGAAATTCTAGGGCTGTGAAGCATGAAGACTCTCTCCATACCAGCTCCATATGAGAAGCGATAGAGGGCTACGGTCTCAGAAAGGCCGCTGCCACGCTTTGCGATAACAGTGCCGCTGAAGAGCTGAATACGCTCTTTTTCACCCTCTGCAATGCGCATATGGACGTTAATTGTGTCGCCCACGCGGAATGAAGGGATGTTCTCTTTTAGCTGAGCTTCCTCAACAGCTTGAATAACTTGATTCTGTTTCATTTGGATCCTCTTAATCTAAACTCTAGTTCTGGTCGTACTCTTCTAGTTTTTTCGAGAGCCTTCTGTTTTCGCCATTTTTCGATGTCAGCGTGGTTGCCGCCTCGTAGCACCTCGGGCACCTGCAGCCCTTCAAACTCAACTGGCCGCGTGTATTGCGGTCCATCAAAAATCCCATCCTGGAAAGAGTCCTGCTGCGCAGCCTCCTCATGCCCCAAAACACCTGGAACAAAGCGAGAGATCGCATCGACGAGCACGATGGCAGCTATACACCCATTCGTTAAAACATAGTCTCCTATGCTTATCTCCTCATCGATCTCCTTCTCAATCACCCTCTCATCGACGCCTTCATAGTGGCCGCAGACGAGAATTAGATGCTCTTCCTTCGCAAGCTCTTGACACTTTTCCGCAGTGAGCTTTTTTCCTTGCGGAGAGAGGAGAATCACTCGAGCTCTCTCTCCTCTTCTGCTGCGAATCGCACGCGTCAGTGGTTCCGGCATCAGAACCATTCCTGGTCCGCCGCCGAAGGGGCGGTCATCAACCTTGCGATGCTTATCTTCAGCAAAATCGCGTATGTCCACCTGCTCTATCTCTATCAGCTCTTTCTCTTGCGCGCGTTTCAGCATACTCACGCTGAATGGCCCTTCGAAATACCCAGGAAAGAGAGATAAAATAGTAAACTTCACAAAAACGAGGGCCTTAAGCCTTCTTAGCTTCTCTTCTTTGCGCAGCGCGCTTAGTGCGAGTTGCCATGCGTTTTTCGTGGTAGTTCTTTACAACCTCTGGAGCGCTCTTCGCAACGAGAGTCATCGCCTGATGAGAGATCTCAGCGCCTTTATCTAACCAGTAGGCAACGCGCTCAGCATTAACGCTCAAATTGTTCTGATTCTCAAATGGGTTGTACCAGCCGAGATTCTCCAGATACTTACCATCGCGCTTAGAGCGGCCATCGATAAGCACCAGACGGTATGTCTGACGGTTCTTCTTCCCCTGTTGACGCAAACGGATCTTTACTGCCATAAAAAATTCTCCTTCATATCCTTCATAGATTTGCCCTTCATCATTCCGGGCATCTCTTTACACAACTGTTTCAAACGTTTAAAACTCTTAATCATCCGGTTTACATCGTCGATCGATGTCCCGCTCCCCTTTGCGATGCGCCTGCGTCTGCTCGGTGCGAGTTCAACCTTCTCTTCTCTCTCATCTTGAGTCATCGATAGGATCATGGCCTCTGTCTTCTTGAACTCTTTTTCAGAGTCCTCCATGTCCACATCCGACTCAGAAAAACCAGGAAGCATCTTGAAGAGGCTCTTAAAGGAGCCCATCTTCTTAATTACTCCCATCTGCTTCATGTAGTCGCCGTAGGTGAATGTCGCTTTTTTGAGCTTCTTTTCGAGGTTCTTATTCTCTTCCTCATCGAAATGCTCTTCAGCGCGCTTAACCAAGTTAATCACATCGCCCATGCCGAGAATACGGTCGGCCATCGAGCTGGGATTAAAGACCTGGAAATCAGCTATCTTTTCACCAACACCTTCAAACTTTAAGGGCTTCTGCGTCACCTCTCTAATCGAAAGAGCAGCCCCCGCTCTTGCGCTTCCATCTAGCATCGTTAAGATCGAGCCTGTGATCGAAACGCGCTTATCAAACTCTGCAGCCACCTTAACGGCATCTTGTCCAGTCGCAGCACTCGCTACAAAGAGCACCTCATGCGGAGAGACTTGAGCCTTAATTCGCTCTAGCTCTTCCATGAGAGCCTCATCGAGATGCAGACGGCCGGCTGTGTCGACAATCAGCACATCGTAATCTTTCGCCTTCGCCTCTTGCAGAGCCGCTTTCGCGACTCTTACAGGGTCCAGCTCCCCATCAATTGAAAAGACTGGCACTTCAATCTGCGCACCAAGTCGCTTCAACTGCTCAATTGCAGCTGGCCTCTGAAGGTCGCACGCTGCAAGCAGCGGCTTCTTGTTAAACTCCTTCTTCTTGAGGTAAGCCGCTAGCTTAGCGCACTGCGTCGTCTTCCCGCTTCCCTGTAGCCCGCAGAGAAGGATCACAGCTGGGCTTCCCTTGAGTTCAAGAGGAGCCTCATCAGACCCCATGAGAGCGGCTAGCTCATCATGTACCACTTTAATAAACTGCTGGTCGGGAGAGACCGATTTAATAACGTCATCTCCCAACGACTTCTCTTTTACTCGCTTAACAAACTGACTCGCAACCGCGTAGCTGACGTCTGCATCGAGAAGAGCAAGCCTAACTTCACGTACTGCATCAGCAACATTCTCCTCTGTGAGCTTCTTCTTGCCCACGATCGAAGAGAAGACCTGCTGAAATTTTTCAGTAAGAGAACCAAACATCCAATTTATTGACCTTCAGCCGACTTACAAAATAAAACGGAAATTGTAATGGAAAAAATCATTGGAATTCAAGGAAAAAGAAGCGGTCGTGCCCAGCCCAGTCCTTCTCAACTCTTTTATTTTTCCAACAAGGGGCGTTAAACAGGCTTAAAACTCCCTCTGCCTGATCTTTTCCGATCTCAAAAAAAACTTGAGCTTTAGGGTTTAAAAAATCGGGTAGCTCTTTTGAAAGCCTCTCGTAAAACTCAAAACCGGTTGTGCCAGAAGTGAGCGCCATCTTCGGTTCAAACTCTTTAACTTCTCGATCCAGCCTTAAATACTCATCTGAGCTGATATAAGGGGGATTGCAGATCACAAAATCCGCCCTCTTCCCTGAAAAAGGTTTTAATAGATCCCCCTGAAGCAGGGTAACGTCCACCTGATTTCTCTCCGCATTCGCCATTGCCACTTCAAGTGCTTGTTCAGAAAAATCCGAAAGGAGCACATTGAGATGTGGAAGCCGTTTTTTGAGAGCGACCCCTAAACAGCCAGACCCCGTACAAATGTCCCAAACAGATCCCCCCTCAGCAGCTGAATGAGCAATCAGATCTACGGCTTTTGAAAGAAGGATTTCCGTTTCCTGCCTTGGAATCAGAACATCTGGCGTGAGTTTGAATGTACAACCAAAAAATTCAATTTGAGAGAGCAGGTATTCTAGAGGCTCCCCTTTTGCTCGCCTTTTTAGCTGCGCCCGGAAGGGCTCAAGCTCCGAATCGAGAAGAGGGCGGTCGAATTGCATGTAGAGATCGAGGCGCTTTACACCTAAAACATCGGCCAGCAGCTCTTCCGCATGGAGGCGGGCACTAGAAATTTTTTGTTCCTTTAGATAACCAGCAGAGAGGGTAAGAATCTCACCTAGAGTTTTCATGCCTCAACTTCTTCGGCGAGTTTCTGCTGATGGAAGTAGGCGACTAGAGCTTGTGTAAAATCTTCTAGATCTCCCTCGATGACCCTGTCGAGCTTATAAAGGGTAAGCTCAATTCGATGGTCGGTCACGCGATTCTGCGGGAAGTTGTATGTGCGGATGCGCTCGGACCTATCACCCGAGCCTACTTGAGTAGAGCGAAGAGAGGCCATCTCCTGCTGAGCTTTGCGCTGCTTCTCTTCTGAAATTTTAGCAGTTAAAAGACGCATCGCTTTGTCTTTGTTTTTATGCTGACTTCTCTCCTCCTGGCAATAGACGACAGTGCCAGTTGGAATGTGGGTGATTCGAACGGCAGAGTCTGTTGTATTTACGTGCTGCCCGCCCGCACCGGAGGAGCGGTAGGTATCGATTTTTAACTCTCTCTCGTCCAGAACAATCTTCTCTTCTTCATCCGGCTCCATAAGCACAGCCACAGTTACAGCAGAGGTATGCACGCGGCCTTGAGCTTCCGTTTCAGGTACTCGCTGTACACGATGCGTTCCCGCCTCGTACTGCATGAGCCTGAAGACATTTAGACCCGAGATGCTCATGATATACTCTTTGAACCCGCCCCTCTCGGAAGGAGTGCATGAGAGCAGCTCATACCGCCAACCTTTTGCGTCGGCATACGCTTTATACATGCGCACACAGTTGCCTACAAAAAGCGCAGCCTCATCACCGCCCGTTCCAGCACGGATCTCCAAAATAATATTGCGACTGTCGCGGGGATCTGGCGGAACAAGGAGTGTTTCAAGCTGGGTGCGCGCTCCTGTCAAAGCGGCTTCTAGGGCGGCGATCTCTTCACGGATAACTTCCTGAAATCCAGGATCCTTCTCTTCGCGTGCAAGAAGAAGACTCTCTTCAAGCTGCTTCTGAAGTTTTTCACAGTGATTTAATGCGGATTTTACTTCGGATAAGTAGGAGTGTTCTTGAGTAAGCGCGCGGTACTGCTTCTGATCTGCAAGCACCTCGCTGTGTCCAAGAAGTTCCTCTACCTCTGAAAGGCGCTGAAGAAGCTTTTGAGTGCGCTGTAGAGGTAGAGTCATTTGAGAACTTGAGTTAGCTCACTACTCTTTTGTTTTAGCCTTTTTTGCAGCAGGCTTAGCAGCAGCTGGCGCTGCTTTTTTCTTCTCTGCAACAGGTTTTTTAGCTTCAGCTTTTTTTGCTGCTGCTTTTTCTACTACTGGCTCTGCAACTTCTTTCTTCTCTGGCTTCTTAGCGCTGTAACGCTTGTTGAACTTATCAACGCGACCTTCAGAGTCAACAAACTGCTTGCTGCCAGTAAAGAAAGGGTGTGAAGCAGAAGAAACAGGAAGGCGAACAACTGGATACTCTTTTCCTTCGAACGACTCTTTCTCTTTCGTCTGTATTGTGCTTCCGCAGACGAACTTGTAACCTGTAGATGAGTCTACAAATAAGACGTCTTGATAGGGAGGGTGACCTTGTTTTTTCATAATAAACCTAGTTACTGAAGTTAAAGATGACGACGATTAAAGCGAAACTTTTGATTAAGGTCAAGACACTCTCTATGCTTCGCCTATTTTACCTAGCGGAGTAATAAAATTTTCTTTTGCCCGGGTTGCTAAAGATTCACGAAATTGCTACTCTTCCGTGCCTATGAGTTATTCAAATCCGTATAAAATGGGACCTTCCAGAGCGCCTCGCCCCCTAAAGATTTTAGTGCTCACCACTTTCCTGGTTAGCATGTTTGCAGCGCTCTTTGACGGCATCTTTCCGCGCGTCTTCGATCTCCCCCCACCAGAGCAGCTTCTAGGACTCTCTCTTTGGGGAGTCGACCACCTATTTCTCTGGCAGTTTTTCACCTATATCTTTGTTCATCCTATCTCAAACGGGCTCTCTTTCTCCTTCTTACTCTCCCTCGCCTTCAGCCTATATCTAGTTTGGGCGATTGGAACCTCTATTATAGAAAGGCGCGGCATAGGCGCATTTTTAAGCCTCTACCTCTCATCTGCTGTTTTTGTGGGGCTTTTTGTCTTCTGGCTGCAGAGCTACATGCACCCCACCATCCCGTTTGCAGGCAACACTGCTACGATCTACGCGATTCTCTTAGCCTGGATCATGCTCTACCCAGAAGCTCAACTCCTCTTTCTGCTCGCGCTTCCCATTAAAGCTAAATGGCTTGTTCTGATAATTTTGGCAGCAAACCTATTAATCGACATCTCTGTTGGAGAGTGGTTGAATGGACTCGCCTACTTAGGCGGCGCCCTTTTTGGTTATTTATATAGCCTTACTCTCTGGGGAGTGAAAGGTCCTTTTGCGGCTCTACACCCGATCGAAGAGACCTTTTTAAAACTCTTTGGAAGAGACAAGAGAAGAGCCGCCTCACAAGGATATAGCAGCAGGGCCAAGATCTACGATTTCAAGACGGGAAAAGCAATTTTAAACGATGAGGAGTTTTTAGAAGAGATGCTCTCAAAGATCTCTCTTTTAGGAAAAGGGAGCCTCACCTGGAGAGAGCGCTTCCGCCTCAGACGCATCTCTAAGAAAAAAAAGAAGAGCTAACCTTCTGACTGCTTCGCGAGATAGGCCATCCTGGCAGTGAGAAGCCCCTCCAGAATCCCCTCTTCATATCGAAAATGCGGGTGATTTTCCAGAGCAGGAAAATCATTGGGCTGCAGGAGATCATCTTGGATCACATGCGGAACGATTCTTTTGGCACAGGAGAGCATCTTCTCTTGCTGAGAGAGGATAAGCTGATCGAATAGCTCCTCCTGCTGAGAATTCTCTTTGCGCCGCTTTTGAAAAAAGCTCCTCATCAACGCAGCAGACTCCTCTTGAAGAACCCCCGAGTGGACTTTAATCTCATGAGTGGGGTGCTTCCTGCTTAAAAGATCGATAAAACTTCCATCAGCTCCGTGGCGCAGATCTTTTGCACCCCAGACCAGAGTTTCTATCCGAGAAAGAAGAAGCGCTCCTGCACACATTGCACAAGGCTCCAGCGTGGAGTAGAGAGTCGCCCCTTCAAGCCTCCAGTTCTTCAGATAATGTGCCCCACGTTTAATACAGAGCATCTCAGCGTGCGCTGAAGCATCTCTCTGAGACTCCACCTCATTATGAGCTCTTGCAATGATCTTTCCGTCGTGAACGAGCACAGCGCCAACAGGCACCTCCCCTTTTTCAAAAGCTTTTTCCGCCTCTTTTAAGGCCTCTTTCATAAAAGATTTCATCTCGTCCATCTTGGCTTCTCCGCTCTCGATAAGAAAAGGGCTGAGTTTAAAATTTCTTCCATTAAAACTCCTCAAGAAAACACGTGCAAAAGAGGGGTTTTGTGAGTGTCAAATCTGTTTTGCGATTGATCGATTAATCCGAGATATGATATAACTCTGGTAAAGTTTTTTATCTTCTCAACTCTCAATATCAAGGGAGATACTATAAATGTCTTTAGACAAAGGGACCAAAGAGGAAATCACCAAGAAGTTTCAACTTCATGAGAAGGATACCGGGTCTGCCGACGTGCAGATCGCGATTCTTACAGAAAGAATTGCAGAGCTTACAGAACACTTAAAATTGGCTCCAAAGGACCATAGTTCGCGTTTATCCCTCTTAAAGCTAGTGGGACAGCGTAGGAAGCTTTTAGACTATCTCAACTCGACAGATACAAAGCGCTATCAAACTTTAATTGTACGCTTAAATCTTCGTAAGTAGAGATACCAATAATTTTTCTTTTCCCCATATCCACCATCTTGTTATAGTCATACTCCCTTTGCACTGCAAAGGGAGTTTTTATTTTTAATTCAAGAGGATGAAAGGTCCATTTTTGCAAAACACTCCTTTGTTATTCAAAAATGGTCAGTTCATCCTCATTTAAATTTTTCCTATGGAGGATACCAAAATGTTTAAAACTCACACTAAGACCATTTCTGTAGGTGGAAAGAACCTCACCTTCGAAACTGGAAAGATCGCACGCCAAGCTAATGGCGCTGTCATGCTCACCTGCGGAGAGACGATGCTCCTGGCAACAGCATGCGCAAATGCGCAGGCTTCTCCAGACATCGACTTCTTCCCTCTGCGCGTCGACTACCAGGAGAAGTTCTCTTCTGCAGGCAAGACCCTCGGTGGATTTATCAAGAGAGAAGGCCGCCCAACAGAACATGAGATTCTCACCTGCCGCCTGATCGATCGCCCTATCAGACCAATGTTTCCAGATGGCTACTATAACGAGGTTCAGATCTTAGCTTACGTTCTCTCTTACGACAACGTCAACGCTACAGAGCCTCTTGCAATTTGCGCCGCCTCCGCTGCCCTCGTTATCTCTGACATTCCTCTCATCAAACCAGTTGGTGCCGTGCGCGTGGGTCTCGTCGATGACATCTTCGTCATCAACCCGACTCTAGAAGAGCAGAAGCGTTCGAAACTCGACCTCATTTTGGCAGGTACAGATGACGCTATTCTGATGATCGAAGGCTATGCGGACTTCCTAACAGAAGAGCAGTTTCTCGATGCGATCGAAGAGGGCCACCAAGCCATCCAGAAGATCTGTGAAGGACTATCGGACTGGCAGAAGGAGATTGGCAAGCAGAAGTGGAATGGAGAGCTCAGAGTTACGCCGAAAGAGCTCCTCGAGCAGATCGACTCTAAAATAGCCGCTCCCCTTCAAGAAGCATTTAAGATCAAAAATAAGCAGGATCGCGAAGAGAAGATTGGCGAGATTAAACAGTCTGTTCTAGATGCTCTCATGCCGAACGGCGAAGTCGATAAGTACTCTAAACTCGACATCATGGCTGCATTCAAGAAGACGCAAGCCCACCACATGAGACAGATGGTTCTCAAAGAGAACCGCCGAAGCGACGGTAGACACTGCGAAGAGATTCGCGCGATCAGTGCAGAAACAGGCTTGCTCCCACGTACACACGGAAGCGCCCTCTTTACACGCGGCGAGACTCAGGCACTGGCTGTAGCCACACTCGGCAGCGAAAGCATGGGCCAGAGATACGAGTCTCTGGAAGGCGAAAGCTCTCGCAAGTTCTACCTTCAATACTCCTTCCCTCCCTTCTCCGTAGGAGAGGTTGGACGCGTGGGCTCTCCAGGAAGAAGAGAGATCGGTCACGGCAAGCTCGCAGAACGCGCGCTCTACATGACCATCCCTAAACACGAAGGATTCCCCTACGTAATCCGCCTAGAATCCAATATCACAGAGTCTAACGGCTCTTCGTCGATGGCTTCTGTGTGCGGAGGCTGCCTCGCACTTATGGATGCAGGTATCCCCGTCCAGCGCCCTATCTCTGGCATTGCAATGGGACTTATCCTAGAAGGCGAGAAGTATGCAATTCTCTCTGACATTCTTGGAGAGGAAGATGCACTCGGCGACATGGATTTTAAAATTGCTGGCGACGCCCACGGTATTACAGCCTTCCAGCTCGACATCAAGATCGAGGGAATCAACAAGCAGATCATGAAGGCAGCTGTTGCACAAGCTAAACAAGGCAGGCTGCACATCCTCCAGAAGATGCTTGAAGTGTGCCCGAAATCCAAAGAGCACCTCTCTGCTTACGCTCCTCACATCGAAACAATGCAGATCAAGCCAAGCAAGATCGGCACTGTTATCGGGCCGGGCGGCAAGCAGATCCGTGCGATCGTCGAAGAGACAGGAGCGCAGGTCGATATCAATGACAGCGGGCTTGTCAGCATCTCTGCGACATCGAAAGAGTCTATGGAGAAGGCGAAGAAGATCATCCACGGCTTAACAGCAGAAGCAGAGGTCGGCAAGACCTATGTCGGACGCGTCGTAACGATCGTAGAGTTCGGCTGCTTTGTTGAGATCTTCCCGGGCAAAGAAGGCCTCTGCCACATCTCTGAACTCTCCCACTCTCGCATCGCATCTCCTCGAGATGTGTGCAAAGAGGGCGATATGATGGAAGTGAAGGTTCTCGACGTTAACGAGCGTGGACAGATCAAGTTGAGCCGCAAAGCTCTCCTCCCTCCACCCGCCCGTCAAGAGCGCGCAGACGCCCCCGCCCACAAGTAGTAAGCGCCCACAAGCGTCTATTCACAAAAGCCATCCTGCAAAGGATGGCTTTTTTATTACACTGGCGCTCGGAAAAAGAAATGGACGAGGTGGACAGGAGATGGACTAAGTGGACAAAGAGTGGACGCGCGCAGAGGAAGGAATTCTTTTCTTCTCTCTTGCCCGCTTGTCCACTTCGTCCACCTCCTGTCCATCTCGTCCACTTCTGTCCATTTTCCCTAGCGGGCCCAGGGATTTCGCTGCGCTCAATCAGGGAAAGAGATAGAATTTAATAGTAAAAGATTTACTTAACACACCAGTTTAACCAGTGCAAACAAACAGATAAAATAGTAAAATAGTATACTTATCTAACAAATAAATTGGGTTTTATGACGAATGCAATAGGTAGGTTCTCACTTTTACCTGCGGAAGATTGCGGTTCAATAATAAGTAGTTTTTTAACGGATGAGGAGCGAGCTACTACTGCACCTGTCTGCCGAGGCATGCAGGCGTTTTTTGGCACAGTTGATAGCGTATTTTTACGGCATCGCTTTTTAGAGGTTAGCGGCGCACTAACTCCGACAGAGTCAGCGAGTCCAAGCTTCGACACCAGCAAAGAGTATCGTTTTTCTCAACAAATCCGAAAGCTTCCAGAAATGCTAGAAATAGGAAGTTTTGCTGTTTTGGATGGCAATACTGTGAAAATTCAAAGGCTTGATCGCGCTGGATTCTTCACGCAGCTCGCCTACTATTCTGGCTATTATCAAGAGAGCTTAGCTCAAGGCTTTACAGCCCTGAGCGCTGAAAGAGTGTCCCAAACAGATGAGTTTCTAGCCGCTCCCGCCCCCACAACGCTCATCAGCCTAAGAAACACCTGCATCCGTGTACAGAACTTCTCAAAAGAGATGATGAGTATGTTCGCGGCTCATGTAAAGGGTCAAGACTCTCTCGACAAGGCCAGAAGTGAGCTCTGGTTTTTAGCACGCTATATCTGCCAATTTGTCCAATGGCTCATGCAACTGATCATGGGCACCGCTGACGCCAAGACCGAGATCCTTACTTGCTACATCGAATTGACTGGAACCGACTTAAAGGTCGGAAAATTAGAAAACCTAAGTAAAGGAAGATTTCAAGGTGCGCCGGAAGCTCATATATGGGGAGTTCGCATCGGTGAAACCCCTCTTACAGTACCTGGGCATGAGCGGACTCTGGGAATCTATGCTTATCCAGAGACCATTTATCGGAACGCACAACGCAAATTCACCGGCGAAATCAGTTTTGCTCTCTCCGAAGATGGACAGGGCAATTTTGGGTATCTTAAGCTAAACCGCTATTGGAATAGAGGCTCAAGCCTCTTCTTTGATGAAGGTTCCTTTGGGGTCGAACAGCACAATGAACGAAATCTCACAAATAGAAGGTTAGACACTAGAGTTCCTAAGTTTGCTTCTGATCAACGAAGTGCTTTTGGAGATCGACACATCATGCGCAAGCTCATCCAGCTCTTAGTTGAGATCTCCCATCGAGAAGGAGGAGAGAAGCTGACATTAATAAACATATACGATCAAGCTTACTCGTTTACTGCGGCGGGGTTCGACACCTCCTCCCATATAAAGCCAAGGCTGTTGGAAAAAATCCAGAAGGCTAGAGCAGAGGGTAAAAAATTTCCTGACCCGGATGAGGAAGGGACCTTCGAGTTGTGGCTAGATAAGCCCAAAAGCGGCACCATGCTCGACGTGGAGGTCGATTTCGGAGAGGGCCCAACCACATGGGGAAAAATTATCCAAGCTGCGCCTATGCTTCCAGGCGAAGGCCGCATCCTTCCTCGCTACTGGAAAAAAGACCTATTCCCTTATGAAGCGTCACCCAAACCAGCTGCCACAAGCTAATCCCTGATTTATTCCTTCTTTGATTGAGCGCAGCGAAATCCCTGGAGTGCGGCGCTCTGCGCCGCCTTTAATTATTTTAAAATCTCATTGACACTTCTGCTCGAAAAAAAGTCAGGGCGGCGCAAAGCGCCGCACTCCAGGGATTTCGCTGCGCTCAATCAAAGATTAGCCTTAAAACAAGAAGGCCATCCTTGCGGATGGCCTTTTTGTTAGATCTGCTGGGGAGTGGGGCTATCTGGGAAGCCCTTGATGGGAGTTGGTGGTGGAGGTGGAAGCTTGCGCTGCAGATCTTCGATGCTCTTCAGGCGCTTCTTCTTCTTCTCCGAATCCCACTTCTCGTTGATGATGTCTAGGACGTCATCGCGATCTAGGGTCTCAAACTCCATAAGGAGCTGAGTCATGAGTTCTACCTTTTCACGGTGTGCAGTTACGATCTCTACAGCTTTAACGTGCGCTTCATCCATGAGTTTTTTAACCTCTTCATCGATGAACTTAGCAGTAGCTTCCGAGTAGTTCTTCTCGTGGTAGGATTGTGCTCCGAGATACTGTCCACCCTCTGCGCGCTCGTCGTAGGCAATTGTACCTAGAGTCTCGCTCATTCCCCACTCGCAGACCATGCTGCGAACAAGGCGTGTTGCTTGAGAGATATCCATCTGCGCACCTGAAGACATATCTCCAACGAAGATCTCTTCTGCTGCACGGCCGCCCATGAGAACTGCGAGCTGATCGAGGAGCTCTTTTCTCCAGTAGCTGAGGCGATTCTTTCTCGGCATGAAGTGGGTAGCACCGAGCGACATTCCGCGAGGAATGATGGTGACCTTATCGACGGGATCTCCATGCTTAACAACGAGGGCAACGATTGCGTGGCCAGACTCGTGGTAGGCTGTTGTTTTGCGCTCAGCGAGGTCGACCTCTAAGCTGCGGCGCTCTTTTCCGTAGCGAACCTTATCGCACGCTTCTGCCACATCTTGCGCTGTAACGGCATTTCTTCCTTTTCTAGCTGCAAGGAGTGCTGACTCGTTCAAGATGTTGCCGAGATCCGCGCCAGATGCTCCGGGCGTATTTCTTGCGATATCCATCAGCTCTACGCCAGAGTCTAGCTTAATCTTCTTCGCATGTACTTTCAGGATCTCGAAACGGCCTTTTAGGTCGGGTAGATCGATCACAACGCGTCTGTCAAAACGGCCTGGGCGCAGAAGCGCTTTATCCAGCACGTCAGGGCGGTTTGTTGCGGCAATTAGGATCACACCTTCGTTAGTATCAAAACCATCCATCTCGACAAGGAGCTGGTTGAGTGTCTGCTCGCGCTCATCATGACCGCCGCCAATTCCGGCTCCGCGGTGGCGTCCTACAGCGTCGATCTCATCCATGAAGATGATGCAAGGAGCGTTCTTCTTTGCTTGGTCAAAAAGGTCGCGGATACGGCTTGCGCCCACGCCGACGAACATCTCAACGAAGTCCGATCCGGAGATCGAGAAGAAGGGGCGATCCGCCTCTCCTGCGACTGCCTTCGCAATCAGTGTTTTACCAGTTCCTGGAGCTCCAATGCAGAGCACCCCTTTAGGAATGCGAGCGCCGAGCGCTGTGAATTTGGTTGGGTCCTTTAAAAAGTCGACAATCTCTTGAAGCTCTTCCTTTGCTTCATCGCAGCCTGCGACGTCTTTAAAGGTGATCTTATTGCGCTCTTTTGTGAGTAGTCTTGCTGGCGATTTTCCAAAGTTCATCGCTCCGCCGCTTGCTCCCTTCATCTGACGAGAGAAGCCGAAGTAGATGAGCAGCACGATCACGAGTAGAGGAAGGATCGGAAGCAGGTAGCTGAGATAGTTAGGAGATGGCTCTTCGCTCTTGAAAGTTCTCTCGAGAACGGTGTTTCGAGGCTGATCTGGAGCTTTAAACACTCCGCTCTTATTTGCAGCGAAGTTCTCCCACTCCTGTTTAGCTTGCAGGAACCAGTGGTTGTAGACTTCAGGATCTTGCTTCTCCAGGGCGCGTGTTGAGAGCTCCTGGTTATTAAAGAACCAGATCACGCTTGCAACCTGCTGTCTTGATTTTTCGAGCTGAGCAGTGTTTTTTTCAAGCTCATCGACAACAACGGCGTAGCTCTGGATCTCTGTTTTATAACCACGGACGCTGCGCAGGTCGTTCAGACGGATTCCCTGATCTTCCTGATCCAGAGTTGAAACGATGCTGGCAAGAGTGGTTAGTGCCCCTTTATAAACTGCGAGCTTGTCGCTATCCGCAGAAGCGACCTTCTGCTCTAATTCGCGGAGGCTCTGTTTGATCGTCTCGCTGCCGATCCCCAGGTTAGGAGAGCGAAAGCCTTGGATGAGGATCAGAAGGTCTTTGCCGAAGGCGTCAGCATCAGAGCTTGAAAGTGTAGCGTAGCGCTTTTCTAGGTCTTTAAGGTTGACGATGCTCTTATCAGAGCGGGACTTGATTACCACTGCATTGTCGCGCTGATCTGCATCGTAGATAGGATCGACAACTTTGTATCCGCCTTTAGGAATAGGTAGACCACTGAGATGTAAAAACCAGTCTGCAGAGTCGATTACGCTCTGTTTACCAGTTGTCATCTCTGTTTCGAGGGTAGATTTTTTCTCTGCTAACTCGTGGTTTTGATAGAGAAGATCCAGGTAACGGAAGCGGGCTTTTGCTTCGTCTGTAAGGCGATCTTTAAATTTACCAATAAAAGTAACGAGATTGTCGTTTAGGGCAATCTTACGACTATCCTCTTTCTGGATTAGATCCAGGTTCACCAGGTGTTCAGTCTGATGACTAAAAGCTACCTTCGCACTCTTCTCAGACGAGAGATTCTGGATTGAGAACACGGCGAGGATCGCTGCTACTAAAAAGATGAAGAAGCCGCCGGGTAGACCCTTTTTAGAATCCGACTTTTTATTATCGTTGCCCATATGGATTTTCTATATTTTAAGGTTAAAAATAATACCTGCCCTTGCGGGAAGGGAAATAATCAGTCCAGGAAAAGCGCTTGTGTAACTTTGTAAGGAAATCACTTCTCAACAATTTACGTAAAGAAATTTCCCCAGAATAGCGACGATAAATTCTCCAGGGAATTCATCGAAACTACTCTCACTATACGCACAGCGAGCGTTGCAAGACTCACCGTTCTCCATTTGTGATAGTAGCACCTTTGTTTTTTCTGTGCACGTTAATTATTAGTTAATTTAAATTTTAATGATATTTGTAACAAAGACCCACTGTTTGTTAATTGTTTCTTGCGCCCTGTTAAGAACTCATGAACCACAACCCCCTCCTTAATAACAACCGGAACTAGCTGCCTTAAAAAAGATGGAACTTTGTGCTCCTGCCACCACTCCTTTATAGGAGAAGCGCCTGGAAAAGGAAGCGCGGTTTGAGGAGGCTGAAGCTCATAACTGTTCTCTGGAAGAGTAACACGCGTCTCCCCTGTCCATAAATCCTTCCAGGAGAAGTTCTTAAAATCGGTATTTACGGCGGGTTCGTAGGAGATCTGCCAGTCTAAATTTGACCAGGATAGATCCCTACTGACCACAAAAAGGATACCTCTATCCACGATGACCTGCCGCTCTTTGGCAATGAAGCAGCGACTGGCAGCTCCGCTATTAAGCGCTTCAAGGAGAGAGTCGTAGCTCTCATGAGAGAGCAGAAGCCCTTCAGCATCTAGAAATTTTTTCAGAAGAGCTTCTTTTCTGATCGATGAGAGGGTCTTATCAACCTCGAGATAGCTCCCTAACGGTCCGCGACGGATGCTTTTAAGCTGCTCTACACTCTCCCTTTCTAATTCAGCCGCAACCTCCTGCAGTGTCTTTCCAAATCTGATGAGGTTATTTGAGATCTCTTTACCGAAGGTCTTGGCGAGCTGAGGAAAGATCTCCGACCGCATTCTCCCTCGGAGAAATCGAGGGTCGAGATTGGTCTTGTCTTGAAAGGCGGTGAACCCCTTAGCATCGAGCCACGCCTGAAGCTCTTTTTTAGGAGAGAAGAGAAGCGGCCTCCAAACCCTCATCCCCTCTAATAGAGTGACAGGATGCATCCCCCCCAAATGCAGTAGGTGGGCACCCTCAAAAATCCTCTTTAAAATCGTCTCGGCCTGATCATCGGCCTGGTGGGCCAGAAGAAGCGCTTCGGCATCGATCTCTCTATAAATCTTTGAAAAAAACTTGAGCCTCGTCTCCCGTCCCTCAGCCTCCATATTACTTGTGCCATGCTCGTCTAAGGTATGCAGATGAAAAGGCAGCTTTAGAGACCTTGCCATCTCCCCGAGGAGAGCCGCCTCCTCACCACTCTCAGATCTCCATCCATGGTCGATGTGGGCAAGGTGCAAATTAACGCCGCATTCGAGGAGAAGGTAGAGAAGAGCGAGCGAGTCTGGCCCTCCCGATAGCCCGAGCAGGAGAGGCCCCCTCCCCTCATAGTTTCTCTCTAGAAATTCTTTTACCGAAGAGACAAGAGGATCTATCATCTATCTTCCAATTTAGCTTAGGTAACTAAGATAGCAGAAATATCCATTCATTCTCTACAATGGTCTCTTAATTTTAAGGGTGAAATGGTCCATGCCAATTCTATGGCGCTACCTTCTTAAGAGCTACCTGCAGGTGCTTGCTCTCTCTGTAAGCAGCTTCATCGCCCTTCTTCTGGTTACGCGCTTCCAGGAGATCGCCCGCTTTGCGACTTCAGGGGCAGGGATTCTGCCAGTTCTTCTCTTCACTCTCTATCAGATCCCCTACATCCTTCCCGTTGCAATCCCGGTAGCCTGTCTCATCGCTTCGATGCTTCTCTATCAGAGACTTAGCCACACACACGAGCTAACAGCTCTACGGAGCACAGGTTTTGGACTATCTCCGATCATCTTCCCTCTTCTCATTGCAGGCTCTCTACTCTCTCTCGTTAATTTCTCCCTAGCCTCTGAGATCGCACCTCGCTGCCGAGTTCTTTCAAGAGAGCTTATCTACGAGGTAACGGCCAAGAACCCCCTCTTCCTTCTGCAGAAAGAGACACTCGTCAGAATGAAGGACACCTACATCGACATGAAAGCGCTAAAATCGGGCAGGCAGGCGGAAGATGTGGTCTTTATCGCTAACAACGCCTCGTCAAAGCGCCTCGCGATGATGGTCGCAAAAGAGCTCGTCCTAGAAGATGAGATGTTTACGGGAAAGAACGTTTCGATCATTTCGAGCGTCGATCCGAAAGGCGACGACCGTTTTGACCATCTCATCATTGAGAATCAGAAGACGATGTGCACCAAGGCCTCTAACTTCGCCCAGTTTGTAAGCAGTTTTGAGTGGCATTCGAACTTCGACTACTACCCTCTCAAATCGATCCTAATTAGCGAGCGCATCGAGAAGCCAGAGCAGCGTTTTCTTTCAGGAAGAGCTGTGATTGAAATTACACGACGAGCCTCGCTTGGTCTTGCTGCCTTTACCTTTACTTTCATTGGAGTCGCATTTGGAATGGAGATAGGAAGGCGCGAGTCTAAGAAAGGGCTCTTCTGGGCGATCGGCCTGGCCGCCCTATTCATGATCTCCTTTATCGCGGCAAAGTCTTTTAAAGATGCTCCTCTCATCGCCTGCCTAGTCTATCTCCTGCCCCATCCGCTAATCGTTCTGGCTTCTCTGCGGTCGCTGAAGAGAGTTTCGGAGGGTCGTGAATGAAGCTATTCATGTTTGATAAGATCTGGGAGCGCTACTTTTTAAGAGAGATCGTCAAAGTCTTTTCTCTATTTCTCTTTGGCTTCTTCTTCCTCTACGCGGCGATCGACTACTCTCTGCACATGCAGGACTTCTTAAGAGACCAGAAGCTGCAGATTTCGGATCTCTTTATCTACTACGGATTTCAATTTATCAAGCGTGCACCTCTTCTCCTGCCTCTCGCAATTCTGATCTCAACGATTAAGGTGCTCACCTCGCTGAATGCACACAGAGAACTGGTCGCCCTTCAATCCTCAGGCCTATCTTTTAAAAACCTAATGCGCCCCTTTCTATTTGTCGGGGTACTTTGCACACTTTTTAATATCGTCTCGTCAGAGTTTCTCCTGCCCAAATCTCTAACCTATCTCGACAGGTTCTATGACAAGCACATCAAGCACTCGAAGCAGGATCGAAAGAGCAATCCTATTCATGTTCTAACACTGAAAGATAGCTCTAAAATCGTCTATCAGACCTACGACAAGCAGAAAGGCCTCTTTTTCGATGTGATCTGGCTAAAATCTTCCAATGAGATCTGGCGCATGCGCTACCTAACCGCAAATCCAGACCAACCTGAAGGCAGATTCATCGACCACCTCGTCCGCTCTCCCCAAGGAGCTTTTGAAAAGAGAGGGAGCTTTGAGAGCCGCGTATTCAAAGAGATTAGCTGGGATAAGGACCCTCCTCGAAAAGGATTCATCCCGCTGGAAAACAGAAGTTTAAGCGAGCTCTACACCATGGGCTTTAAGCAGAAGACCAGCTCCTACATGAAGATGGAGCTGCTTACGCACCTCTGCTATAAGATCGCCATCCCCTTCCTCTCCCTTGTTGTCATCTTAGCCGCCTCTCCCTTCTGCGTGCGCTATGCGAGAAGAGCCTCGCTCTTCCTACTCTATGCGCTTGCTCTCTTCGGCTATATCGCCTTTTTCACGCTTATGGACGCGGCAATTATTTTTGGAGAGAACCGAACTCTTCTACCTCCGATTGCAATCTTTGCTCCCTTCCTGCTCTGCAGCGCCCCCTTTATCTGGAACTTCTCTAGGAAATAGTTATGAACACATCCTCATCTTCTTGGAAAATTAAACAGCTCCTGCTCTGGCACCTTCTCGTTGGCCTTATGGTGGGATCTTTCCTACTTCCTGCAACAGCTGTCTATTGGAAACATCTCGATGTTGGCTTCTTTAAATTTATCAATGGAAGCTTAAGAGGAAATAGCAGCTGGCAGACCTTTTGGGCTCTGGCTAACCACAAACTCGCAGACTGGGTAGAAGATCTCTTTATCTTGGGATTCTACACCGTATACATACGAAAGGCGCATAAAGAGCTCCGCCTTAAAAAAGCATCCGAACTCGTCTTCTGCCTCTTCTACATCGCAGCGATTCTCTACTTTGTGAACCGCCTTCTCTTCCGAAAGACCTGGCAGATTCCGAGAGAGAGCCCAACTCTCGTCGTGGAGGGAAGCGTGCGCCTTTCAGATCACATCTCCTGGCTGCATATTAAAGACGACTCTACGAAGAGCTTCCCGGGCGACCACGCGACAACAGCCCTGCTCTTTGCAGCGAGCTACGTCTACCTCGCTCGCTGGAGACTGGGACTATTTGCCGCTTTCTATGCAGCATTCCTATGCATGCCACGATTGATTACCGGAGCGCACTGGCTCTCCGATGTGATCATCGGCGCAGGATCTATTACGATTATTTTTATGAGCTGGGCCTTCTGCACTCCGCTTGCAAGAAGCGTCAGCAGCAAGATAGAGAGCTTTCTACGCCTTTTCTCGATACGCAAAAAGAAAGAGGGAGATCAGAAAAAAAGCAGTCAAGCTTAACATCGCTGGGGTAACAAATCCAAAATGAGCGATCGTTTCTTGGGCGCAGCTCACACGGCTTGTGCAGAGCTTATGCGTTACTGTCTCGGGAAGCTTCTGAAGGAGCAGATGATAGAGAGCGATGAAAGCCCCTACAATTGCCAGCGGCATAGCGTAGATAATAACACCGCGATCTTGTCGATAGGTCCCAATACCCAGTATGATTGCGAGAGGAAATAGAAAGACGCGCTGCATCCAGCAGAGCGAGCAGAGCTCAAGATTGAGCCTTTCGCTCCAGTAGAAGCTCCACATCACTCCCACCAGAGAGATGAACCAGGCAAAATACAGGCCGTTATTTCTTATTATCCTCATCGATCTATCTCCTTTTCTATTGCCGATGCGATCGAACCTACTGAGTAGCTAATCGTCGCCTTTCCATTGATAAATACGGCGGGTGTTGCGATCTCTCCATTCATCAACTTATCTGCAATCTTTAGATTCTCTTGAAGCTGTTTTTTTATATGCTCCGCATCCGCAATTGCAATATTTTCTGCATCCGGTGGAGGAAGATCTGTGTATAGCTGGTTCACAAAAGAAAAGAAAGAGTCTGGCCTCTTCTCATAGAGTGAAAGAGCCTGAAGCGCCAGCGGCTCCGAGTGGTCTAAAAATGAGAGGAGCAGAAGCGCGCACTGCACTTTCCCTGTGTCGATGAACTTCTCTTTTATCTTCGGCAGAATCTCCAGATGAAAAGAGCGGCAGGAAGTGCATCGCAAATCCTCAAAAACAACCATCTGGACTGGAGCTTGATCGCTTCCAAGCAGCGGACAGCCTTGCGTAGCAACCCTTCCTGAAAAAGAGGAGCTTTTGTTATGAAGTAAATAGTCTCCTCCTGCGATAAGCAGAAAGAGACCGAGCGTTGACAGGACCAGGATTTTCGGCGACATATTGATACAAAGCTAATCAGTGCAAGAAATCCTTGCAAGATGCAATCTTTTTAAGAGGAAAAGAATGGATACATACACGAAATTCCACGAGCTGTCTAAAACCGTGGCTCTACTTCATTCGATTCATCAGCTTTTAGAATGGGATCAAGAGATCTATATGCCGCCAGGTGCGATAGAAGCGCGGGCGCTTCAAGTCGAACTCATCGCGGGGCTATCGCACAAGCAGAAGACCTCTCCAGCCTATGCAAAAGCATTGGGAAAGCTGATCGACTTAGCCTCAGGAGAGATCCTAGATAAAACTCTTCCTCCAGAAAAGATGGCAGCACTAAGAGAGTGGAGACGCGACTATTTAAACGAGAAGAAACTGCCTCAGGCTTTTGTTAAAAATTTTGCAAAGATCACCTCTGCAGGCGTGCACGCTTGGGCAGAAGCGCGAAAGCAGAACAACTTCTCTCTCTTTGCTCCTCACCTTGAGAAGATCGTGAAGATCTCTCGAAAGAAGGCGGAGCTTCTCGGGTATAAAGCCCACCCTTATGACGCACTTCTCGACCTATATGAACCAGGAATGACGAGCGCCCAGCTCTCTCCCCTCTTTGCAAGACTAAAATCCTCTTTAACTCAGCTTGTGAAGGAAATTAAAGCAAGACCCGCTCCCAGAGAGGATTTTTTGCACGGCAGCTTCTCGCCTGAAAAGCAGAATGAGTTCTCCCAGATTCTTCTCAAAGCGATGGGATTTGATAAAGAGACCAGCAGGCTCGACCTCTCGGTTCACCCCTTTTGCGTAAGTCTGCATCCAAAAGACACGCGAATGTCCACTCGCCTCCATCCCGACTATCTGATGTCGAACATCTTCTCTGTGATCCACGAAGGAGGCCACGGCCTCTATAATCGCGGTTTTAAAGTTGAGAACTTCGGCTCGCCCCTAGGAGAGAGCGCTTCGCTGGGAATGGATGAGAGCCAGTCTCGCTGGTGGGAGACGCGCATTGGAAGAAGCGAAGCTTTCTGGAAACACTTCTTCCCTCAGCTTCAGAACCTCTTTCCCGAGAAGTTAAAAGAGATCTCACTGCACGACTTTCACCGCGCAATAAACAGCGTAGAAGCCTCTCTGATTCGCGTGGAAGCCGATGAGGTGACCTACTCTCTCCATGTGATCGTTCGCTTCGAACTCGAGATGGCGCTGCTAGATGGCTCATTAAAAGTGAAAGATCTACCAAAAGCTTGGAACCGTAAGATGCAAGAGTATCTCGGGATCACCCCTTCTAGCGATGCGGAGGGCTGCCTTCAGGATATCCACTGGTCGATGGGTGGCATCGGCTACTTCCCCACCTACACCCTCGGCAACCTCTATGCAAGCCAGATTTTTGCTGCGTTTGAAAAGAAGTATCCTGAGTGGAAGGAGCGGGTCTCTAAGGGAGATCTAGGCTTTATCCGCGAGTGGCTTACAGAAAATCTCCATCAGTATGGCCGCCAGTTCTCCGCCGAAGAGATCCTCATACGCTTAACTGGAGGGCCTCTCACAGAAAAACCCTTCGTCACTTATCTGGAAGAAAAATACCACCGGCTTTACGATATTGCTCGATGAAAAAGCTCCCTTTGTTCTTCCTTCTGCTCGTTCCTTTTATTCTTCTATGCCTCTTCGCGTTCAACTACCTCTGGAACATGCGGAGCATGAGCCTCTCCTCCCAGAACATTCTTCACATCTTCCCTGAGGCCATCGAAAGCAGGAGTGCAGTGAGCCAAGAAGAGCTAAAAAGGATCTTTTCTCAAGAGTTTGAACCCCTCGGCGAGGGAGCTCAATGCTTCGCCTGCGTCAGCCAAGATGGCAAGTATGTGATTAAATTATTTAAAGCGCGCCACATGAGAAAGAAGAAGTGGTTAAGAGATGGCCCCCTCTTCTCCTCTTTTGTTTCTCCAGAAAAGAGAGCTCATTCGCAAGCAAGATGGCTACAAAAGTTTCATGAGACCTGCGGACGCTACGCCCTCGCTTTTGATGAGCTGCGCAATGAAACCGGCCTTCTGCATCTCCATTTTTCCAACCGAGAAACAGTTAAATCGCAGCTAAAGCTGAAAAATCGCGGAGAGATCGATCTGGACCAGGTCCCCTTTCTCCTTCAGGAAAAGGGAGATCTCGTTCCAGACAGAATCGCCTACTTGTGCAAAACTTCCGGCGACCAGTCTGCAATCGATGCGCTCCTCGATCTTCACAAGATGCTTGTTGGACGGGCAGAGAAGGGGTTTACAGATCCTAGACAGTGTTTTAGCGTGAACTTTGCCTTTGCAGGCAAGAACCCGCTCCAAATCGATGTGGGTAAGATTGTAAAAAAAGAGGAACTACTTCTCGATTCAACGGAGGAGATCGCGCGCGTTACGGCAAATCTTCAGGATTGGATAGAGCGACATAATCCGGAGCTAGCTGCTCCCTTTCAGGAGTCCCTTCATTAAGCTCTCTTTTAAGCTCTTCGAGGGAGCGTTCAGGAGCTACTTGGGTCGTAGACCAAGCAACATAATTCGGAGCCAGCGACTCCCCCGCACGAACCACTCCAGAACGCGGTGTAATATGAAAAGTGTGGAAGCTGCGAAGCACGGCTTTTATAGCTAGAAGCAGCAGCGGGATCGCCACTGTAAAATAGATGGCCACCTTTAAGGCGCTGACCCACCATGCAGAGCGCATCTCGCGCAGTTCAACACTCTCGCTTACGCCTCCCGACTTCAAAAAGATCAGATCGGGTTGAATGACCGCTCTTTCTGAACTGAGTGTTAATAGACTATCTACGAGCTCCATGAAAAATTCGGAAAATGTCTTATTGGCAAAAGGGGTATTCGGTTCAAAACAGACGGCTTTCCAAAAGCTCAACTTGTCATAAACAACAATATTGCGGATTGCGAGCTGACCTGAGGTAATTTGAGAGACGGTCTGTTGTAGTTCAGCAGGACTCCCTCTTCTCTCTTGGTAGAGAGTTAGCTCTCTAGGTTTTACGACCATTGCATGAGGGGCAAGAAGAGCTAACTGATCTGGCGTCTCCCACAATGCTCTCCGGCTAGGACTAAAGTCATAAGGAGCCTGGCCATCCGGCCTGAGTGTACAAATGCTTAATCCGCGTATTACTGACATAGTTATCCAATATTTATTTTTGTATAATTATAACATTAATTGGATATTGTTACAATTTTTGAATAAATTATATTAAATATTTTAATTGTCATTCTAAAAGACTTCTTTTTTGGAGTGCGGCGACTCGGCGCCGCTTTTTCTTAAAATCGACTTGTCGATTTTTTCCTAACAGCTACACTTTCTATTAGCCTTGTTTAAAATTAAGAGAGATCGCCAGGTCGATCTCGAGAAAAGCGGCGCCGAGTCGCCGCACTCCAAAAAATAAAAAGTCTCTGTGGGAAACCCACAGAGACTTTTGTAAATAAGGCTAAGAGTTGGATTAACGCTTAGAGTATTGGAAGCGCTTACGAGCTCCACAGAGACCATACTTCTTACGCTCTCTCTTACGAGGGTCGCGAGTTAAGAAGCCTACGCTCTTAAGGTCTGGTCTGCGTGTTTCGTCTTCGAGGACGAGCGCACGTGAGATGCCAAGGCGAGTTGCCACAGCTTGGCCGCTAATTCCGCCGCCTTTAACGCGGACGATGATATCATAGCGGGCTGCTGCATCGAACTTTTCTAGCGGAGATGTGATGAGTTTTCTCTGGAGTTCTTCAACGAAGTACTCTTCAAATTTGCGGCCATTGACGTCGATCTTGCCTGTGCCTGGGCGGAGTCTTACGGAAGCAACTGCTGTCTTTCTACGTCCTGTACCGAGATTTTCTTTGGTCATACTTGCATTACTCATAATTCTTTAGATGTTCACTACAATAGGCTGTTGAGCTTCCATGCCGTGGCTTACTCCAGCAAAAATGCGCAGTTTTTTCATTTGCGCTTCGCTGAGACGAGTCTTTGGCATCATGCCTTTAATAGCATGTCTGAGGATATAGTCTGGCTTTTTCGCTTTCATTTCGCGAAAAGGCACTTCACGAAGACCGCTCATAGCACCAGTGTGGTAGCGATAGATCTTCTGAGCGTCTTTTGCACCAGTGACTTCGATCTTCTCAGCATTGATGATGATAACACCATCTCCGCAATCGACGTGAGGAGTAAAGTCTGGCTTATGCTTTCCTCTGAGGATGTTTGCAACTTCTGTTGCAAATCTGCCTAGAGTTTTACCTGAAGCATCCAAGAGAATCCACTTGCGCGCTGCAAGGGCTTCTTCTTTAGTGAGGAGCTTCGTCATATTCATCATCTTCTGTTGCATGGCTGCCTTACAAAATTTTTAAGAAAGCACGATGATACTTCTCCTCTCCATTTTTGCAAAGTCTTTTGTCCGTCTTGCTAAAAGTGTTACACCTCGGCTACACTGCGTACCCTAACTTTAAAAAAATATTTACTTTTTTATGAGACAGTTAAATACATTTTTTGTACGCACCTACGGCTGTCAGATGAATGAGCTCGACTCTGAACTGATGATCGGCCAGCTCGAAAAACGAGGCTTGAAGCGGACCCAAATCGAAGATGAAGCAGATCTATTAATTTTTAATACCTGTTCTATCAGAGACCTAGCCGAAAGAAAAGCGATGGGAAAGCTAGGCCAACTTGGAAGGTCTCCTCATAAGAGGTCTATTATCGGGGTGACCGGCTGCATGGCGATGGCAAAAAAAGAGTCGCTCTTTCGCAAGCTCCCCCACGTCGACTTTGTCATTGGAACCAACAACATCAGCGATCTGAACTCGGTTCTCGACGAGGTGATCCAGACGGGGCGCCAGACGATCCGCACCCAGGATGAGTTTGAAGAGAACCTCGACTACCTCGTCGCCACACGAGACGACCCGATTAAAGCGCTAGTTTCAATTATTCGCGGATGCGACAAGTTCTGCACCTACTGCGTCGTCCCCTATACAAGGGGCCAAGAGGTCTCCCGCCCCCCTGAAAGCATTGAAGAGGAGTGCAGAAAGCTGGCCGGTGCGGGTTATAAGGAGATTACGCTGCTCGGGCAGAACGTAAACAGCTATGGAAAGGACAAGCCCGAGTGGAACTGCCTCTTTCACGACCTTCTCTATAGATTAGATAAGATCCCTGGAATCGAGCGCATCCGCTTCATGACGAGCCACCCTGTAGATATCACAGTTCAGCTTATGGAGGCGATCCGCGATCTCCCCTCTCTTTGCGACTTCGTCCACTTCCCCCTTCAAGCCGGATCCAACCGCATCCTTAAAAAAATGCATAGGATCTATACCGCTGAGCAGTACCTAGAGAAGGTCTCCCTTCTTCGTCAGATCGTTCCAAACGTAGTGCTAGGAACAGATATCATCGTGGGCTTTCCCACAGAAACCGAAGAAGAGTTCTCTATGACCTATGAGCTCTTCAAACAGATTCGCTACTCGGTCGCATTCATCTTCGCCTACAGCGCACGGAAAGGCACCCCAGCCTTTCGCTGGAAAGATGATATTCCCGAAGAGGTGAAGCAGGAGCGCCTCCAGCGCCTTCTTACCCTTCAGCAGGAGTTTGCAGCCGAAGAGCGGCAGCAGATGATCGGACAGACGGTGGAGGTACTCGTAGAGAAGAGAAGCAGAGGGGAGACACATCTTAAAGGGCGCACCCGCTGCTGGAAAACGGTACTATTTACGGGAGATGACTCGATGATAGGAACTCTTCAAAAGGTCAAAGTACATGGCTACAACCACCAGACACTTCTTGCAGAGCCTTTAAATGCAAAAAGGGATGTTCCCCATGGGAACATCCCTCTGATACTTTGAAGAGAGTAGAGACTACTTCTTGCAGAGTTTCGCGATCACAAGGCCACCGAAGAACCAGCCGATAATCACATCCAGCATTGCTACGACTGTGAATCCGAGTGTGGTTCCGCCCCAGATCATATCTGGCACGTAGATCATGATTGCAGCAACAAGCGCGACCATTGTGATGAAAGCGACCTGTCTTCTGTAGCTCATCGCCTTAGTCATTGTGAACAACCAGGTGATCAGGTAAGCGAGCACGATCTGAACGATTAGAGTGAAGATCATAGCAGCAGCGCCGCCCATCTTCATTCCATTTTTCTGTACAACAGCAAACACAACTGGGCCAGTTTTCATCATCTCTTTGCCCATCATCATGTTATCTTTCATCTCTTCTTTATTCATCGCCACGTTGTGCTTGAATGAAGGGAGGATATAAACGCCGCTGACTGGAGTGTTCTCTTGAATCACCTCTGCGACTCTCTTCTCATTGTTAAACTTGTCCATTGTCATGTGGTGCCAAGGAAGAATCATCCAAGAGATTGTTCCCCATAAAAACACCACGACACCTGCTAATAAAGCGCATCTTAAGATTGGTTTCTGCATAAAGCCTCCTTTATTGGGCCTATAGTTGTGCGAGCTCACCGTAAAACACCCCCCTAAAAAACGCAAGCCCTTAACTTATTGGTTATCTGCTCAATAGCCATATTTTATTACTATTCGATATGTGTAAGCAGAATAGACATGTCGGGTAGGCCAGGGGAAAGCTTCGCTTTCTCTCGGGGCCTCCTTCGAGATAACTGTTTTTCTTTTTTGGAGTGCGGCGACCTGGCGCCGCTTTTCTTAACATCGACTTGGCGATGTTTCTTTAAGGAGATATCGACAGGTCGATATCGAGAAAAGCGGCGCCAGGTCGCCGCACTCCAAAAAAGAATCCCTAAAAATTATCATCTACGATCGGACTTTGTTAAAATAAAAATTATTATATTGCGCGAATTCCACTGCATTGAATTTTTGTTTATATTGTTTTATAGTTACGGATCGATTAAAATTTAAAGCACTAATATTTATAATTAGGTGTTATTATGACGACTCGAGCTTTGAATGCTGTTTCTGGAGGGCTCTCTTCTGCTTTGACGTGGGTTCGTCCACTGAGCGAGAAGTCAGATAAGGCAAAAGAGGTCTACCTATTTGATAGAGTCTCCCTCTTTTTAGATCACCACTCTATGCTGAAAGTTGCACAAGTCTGCACAACATGGAGAACTCGGGATGCAGTGAAGGATGCGCGCAGCGGAATCCTTATCTCCAAAACCCCACAAGATGTTCAAAGTCAAATCCTCTCCTTTGTAGACTTTGGTTCTATGCCTCTATCAAAGCGGCTAGCGAAGTATAATAAGTATCTCGATCAATTTGTGACACCTGCTCACGTAACGCGCTTAGACGAAGCGCATGCTCTTACAGAGCGGCTCTATCCGCTTAATAATATTTCTCTCCTCGGAAAATTTTCTTATCAAGAACTTAAGCAGCGAAGAGAAGATTTTTTTAAAAGACTTGTAGAGATCATAGCCCCCATCCAAGAAGAGCTTCGAGGTGCTAGATGTTTCCGAGAGCTTGTCGACTCGGGCTGCTATTTAAAAGTCCTTCGGGTTTTCTTTTTTCACAGGCCTCAAGTCCTACTAAACTACGCAACCGACGCAGCGCGAGCCGATGGTCGTAAAGGAACTATTCTTCATTGTGCCGCTGGCCCAAAGGATCTGTATATTTCTATTCCCTTTGTCGCTTTTGTTCTCGATATGGATCGGACTCATCAATTAGGCCTCTCGAGATTTTGTAATGTTGACCGTCTTACCCCGCTGGAGTATGGGCGTAACAATATTAGAGGCACATACGGACAACGTCTGGAGAATTGGAAGCGGGCGAAGGCGCTGCTCGTTCGGCATGACGCTGAAGTAGACGCCCCGTTTCGAGCGGCTCAACTAGCAGCGCTTCCGCCTCCAGCACCTGCTATTCCCGCTGCTCCGGCAGCCGCCGCTGCTGCTGCCGCGGTGGTAGTAGATGAAGCTCCGGAGGAAGAGGTTGCTCAGCCTGCTGCTGCGGAACCTACAGACATCTGGTCGGTGTTTTGCAGAATGGTGAGCGACCTCTTCACATGGCTCATGAGCTGGTTCTAAAGCAGGTTTTTGAAGTCGTGTTCGGTGAGGAGGCGGATGCCGAGCTCTCTGGCTTTGTCGAGCTTGGAGCCAGCCTCTTCGCCTGCTAAGACGAAGTCTGTGGTCTTGGTAACAGAACCGGAGACCTTTCCTCCTCTCTCTTTGATCAGGGCAGAGGCCTGCGATCTTGTAAACTCCTGAAGACTGCCCGTGAGAACAAAGGTCTTTCCATAGAAGGCGTGGCCCTTGTGCTTGGAGACGTTGATCTGTTGAGGCGTAACGCCTCTTTTGAGGAGCGCTTCGATCTCGTGAAGATGGGCTTTTTCTTGAAAGTAGGAGACGATCTCTTTTGCCGTCTTCTCGCCTATTCCTCCAAGCGAGAGGAGCTCCTCTTCGGTTACCTTCTCAAGAGCTTCGATCGAGCCGGCAAACGAGGCGAGAAGTTCAGCTGTTTCGATGCCGATGTGTTTAATTCCAAGCGCAAAGATAAAGCGGGGAAGGCTCACTTTCTTCGACTTCTCGATGCTCGTTAGAAGATTCTGGATCGACTTCTCTTTGAATCCCTCCAGCTGAGCGAGGTCGGTTTCAGTTAAGTCGTAGATATCGGAGAAGGTTGAAATGAGTTCCTGCTCCACAAGCTGCTCTACGACTCTCTCTCCCATGTGGTCGATATCCATCGCATCCTTGCTCACAAAATGCGCAACGCGCCGGACGCGCTGCTCTCCGCAGAACTTGTTGGGACAGCGGAAGGCGACCTCTCCCTCAATGTGAATCACCTTTGTTCCGCAGGAGGGGCACTCTTTTGGCATCTTCCATGCGTGCGAATGAGCAGGCCTCTTTTTCATCACGACTTCAACCACCTTCGGAATCACATCTCCGCCCTTCTCGATAATGACGGTGTCGCCGATGCGAATATCTTTGCGCTCGACCTCTTCCTGATTGTGCAGAGTGGCGCGCGCGATCGTGCTACCTGCAAGCGAGACCGGCTCGAGCTCGGCTACAGGTGTGAGAACTCCGGTTCTACCCACCTGGACGGTGATATCGCGGATGCGGGTCTCAGCCTGCTCTGCAGCGAACTTGTAGGCGATTGCAAACCGTGGAGACTTACCCGTAGTCCCGAGCAGGTCGTGCAAGCGAAGCTCGTTAACTTTGATGACGATGCCATCGATATCGAATGGAAGCGCTCTGCGCTTCTTCTCGATCTTCTCTGCAAACGCCACAATCTCTTCTATATCTTTGCAGAGCTTGATCTCATCTTTTGAGAAGACGGGAAGACCGAACTCCTCCATGTAAGCGTGAGACTTGATCTGCTGGTCGATAGCATTAGAGGAGTCTTCAGCAACGGCATAAAATACGGCAGAGAGCCTGCGGTGGGAGACCCCTTGAGAGTCGAGAAGTTTAAGAGATCCCGCTGCAGCGTTGCGCGGATTCGCCCAGAGCTCTTCTCCTGCATCTTTCTTGCTCTCATTCAATTTTTCGAAGACCTTATGCGGCATGAAGACCTCGCCGCGCACTTCAAGTACTTCTGGAATGTTTCGCCCTTTGAGTTCCAGCGGCACAGAGCGGATCGTCTTCATGTTGGCCGTGATCTCATCGCCTTTCCATCCATCTCCTCTTGTGAGCGCGCGCACAAGCTTCCCATTCTCGTAACGGACAGTGACTGCAACGCCATCCATCTTAAGCTCGCTGCAGAAGTTGACGTGCCTGCCCTCGAGCAGTTTGTGCACTCTTTTGATAAAGTCTGCGATCTCATCTTTCGAGTAGCTATTGGCAAGCGAGAGCATCGGAATTGTATGCTCTACCTGTTTAAAGCCCTTGGTGAGGGCTGGGCTAATTCGCTGTGTGGGAGAGGAGGGCATCACCCACTCGGGATGCTCTTTTTCTATCTCTTGGAGCTCGCGAAAAAGCCTGTCATACTCCTGGTCGGTAATGACGGGGCGAGCCTCTACATAATAGAGACGGTCGTGATGGCTGATCTCTTCGATCAGCTTCAGGTAGTGATTCTTAGACAAACCTAACCTCGAAGATCATCGTAGCAAGCGGAGCGAGCTGGATAGTAAGAGCTTTTGGAGCTCCCGCCTCATCTTTTACGATTGCCACATGGGCGTTTATTTTGCCCGATCCCCCATATTCTTCTCTATCGGTATTGAAGATCTCCTGCACCTCTTTTACATTTTGGAGGCGTACGAGATACTCGGGAAAGTAGTTGGGTGAGAAGTTGTGGACGCAGACGAGGTAGGAGCTCGTCCCTTTACGGATGTAGCTTAACACCGAATTCCTGCGGTCTGAGAAGTCGATCCACTCGAATCCCCTTCCATCGTAATCAAACTCCCAGAGAGCGGGTCTAGCATGATAGAGGTGGTTTAACTCTTTGACGCAGAGCTGCAGGCTCTTGTGCCTGTCGTAGCGCAGGAGAAACCAGTGGAGCTCCTCTTTGCAGTTCCACTCATTCCACTGGCCGATCTCTCCTCCCATGAAGAGGAGCTTCTTGCCCGGATGGCAGATCATGTAGCTATAGAGAAGGCGGACATTTGCAAACTTCTGCCAGTCATCTCCTGGCATCTTGGCGAGAAGGCTCCCCTTTCCATGCACGACCTCATCGTGAGAGAGGACGAGCAGAAACTGTTCTGAGAAGGCGTACAAGAGCCCAAAAGAGAGCTCGTTGTGGTGGTAGGGGCGAAAGATCGGGTCTTTATGAAAGTAGCGGAGCGTATCGTTCATCCAGCCCATGTTCCACTTAATATCGAAGCCTAAACCACCCCATTCGACAGGATGGGTGACTCCTCCGAAAGAGGTCGACTCTTCAGCAAATACAAGAGCTCCCGGATGCCTCTCATGAACGATAGAGTTTAGATGCTTCATGAACTCGATCGCTTCAAGATTATCTCGGCCTCCGTAGATATTCGGGACCCACTCTCCCTCACTTCTTCCGTAGTCAAGATAGAGCATCGATGCGACAGCATCCACGCGCACACCGTCGATATGCATCTTATCGAACCAGAAGAGAGCGCTCACTAAAAGAAAGTTGGAAACCTCGACGCGTCCATAATTAAAAATGGAGGTGTTCCAGTGGGGGTGAAATCCCTGCTTAGGATCGACGTGCTCAAAAAGGCAGGTGCCATCGAAGTTTGCAAGAGCGTGATCATCGGACGGAAAGTGGGCCGGCACCCAATCGACGATCACACCAATTTCTTGCTGGTGCATGTAGTCCACGAAGTATTGAAAATCGGAGGGAGTTCCATAGCGGCTTGTTGGAGCAAAAAAACCGGTGACCTGGTATCCCCACGACTCGTCGAGTGGATGCTCTGCAATCGGCATCAGCTCGACATGCGAAAACCCCATCTCTTTGCAATAAGCTGCAAGCTCGTGAGCGATCTGTCTGTAATTTAAAAAGTTGCCAGAACTCCTCTTCCAAGAGCCGAGATGAACCTCATAGATATTAAGAGGAGCAGCTACCCCTTTCTTCTCTGCACGGGCTCTCATCCAGCTCTCATCCTTCCACTCATGTCGATTCACATCGCAGACAATCGAAGCCGTCTTGGGCCTCAGCTCGCTCATGAAGGCGAAGGGGTCGCTTTTTAGTTTAACGCGCCCTTCTTGGGTGCAGATCTCGAACTTATACTTTTCGCCCTCTTGCACGCCCGGAACAAAGAGCTCCCAGATGCCGCAGGCTCCCATCGACCGCATCGGATTTACTCTTCCATCCCAGTGGTTGAAATCTCCTACGAGCGAAACCCTTTTTGCGGAGGGCGCCCAGACGGCGAACCTAGTTCCTGCAACTCCCTGATGCACGAGAATCTTAGCTCCGAGACTCTCGTAGAGCTTGTAGTGAACGCCCTTGGCAAAGAGGTGTGCGTCCACCTCTCCGAAGGTAGGCCAGAAGGCGTAGGGGTCGTAGGCGAGAAGTCCGCTGTGGTGGTAGACCTGGTAGTCGTGCAGAGTCGTATGAGCGGGTACCTGATATTCAAACACCCCTTCTTCTTTTACTTTTTTAGCCTCGACAATGGAGCCAAAAACCTCTAGATGAATCTTTTCGGCTTCTGGTCGAAAGAGACGAATAACCTTCGACTTCTCGTCAACCGGGTGTAAACCAAGAAGATGGTGTGGATCGTGCATATGAACCTTTTTTTCTCTTTATGAGCTGGTTGAGCATTTAATTCCAAATTCGATTTGACACATGCAGCTAGAAGTGTTTATCTTGGATCAAATTCACAAGAGAAGATCTCATGTCAAAAATACGCCCCCTCTCCCTCTTTACGCTCGCGATGATTAACGTCGCAACAATTGGAAGCGTGAAAAACTGGCCGATCACTGCTGAATATGGACTCGCATCTGTATTCTTTCTGGTCGTAGCCTCACTCCTCTTCTTTATCCCCACTGCGCTCGTTGCAGCAGAGCTCGCAACCGGTTGGCCTGAACATGGAGGGATCTTTCTCTGGGTAAAGGAGGCCTTTGGCCACCGTGTAGGATTTTTAGCGATCTGGCTTCAGTGGATTCAGAACGTGGTCTGGTATCCCACCATCCTCGCATTTATTTCAGGGACTCTCGCCTATGCATTCAACCCTGCACTTGCAGACAATAAGGTCTATACACTCGTTGTAGTTCTCGCCGTCTTCTGGGCAGCGACCATTGCGAACTTGCAAGGCATGCGCATCTCTGGCTGGATTAGCTCCGCAGGAACGATCCTCGGAACCTTCATTCCTGGCGGACTCATCATCGTTCTCGGTGTTCTCTGGCTATTCCTGGGCAAGCCTCTTCAGATCTCGCTTACAATGGATAACTTGATCCCAGACATGAGCAGCATCAAGCAGATCGTCTTCTTCTCAGGGATCGTTTTGAGTTTGATGGGGATGGAGATGCCGGCCGTGCACGCGAAAGAGGTGCAGGACCCGCAAAAGACCTTTCCAAAAGCGATTCTTCTCTCGATCGTGATTATTCTTGGCCTTTCGATTCCTGGCGTCCTTGCAATCGCCTTCGTTGTCCCACAATCTGAGATCAACCTTCTCGCAGGCTCTATCCAGGCCTTCGCCTCATTCGTAAAGGCGTTTGATATGTCCTGGATGATTCCGATCATGGCCGTCTTAATTGGAGCAGGCGCGATCGCCTCTCTTAGCACCTGGCTTGTCGGACCTAGCAAGGGACTTCTCACTGCCGCGCAAACAGGAGACCTTCCTCCCTTCTTCCGCAAGCAGAACAAGCACCACATGCCCTCAGGCCTACTCATATTTCAGGGGATCATCGTTACGGTGATTACATTCCTCTTCCTCTTTATGCCTACCTTGAATGCGGCATTCTGGTTCATCAGCGCGATCGTAGCTCAGCTCTACCTCGTGATGTACTTCCTGATGTTCGCAGCTGCAATCAAGCTGCGCTACACAAAGCCCGACGTGAAAAGAGCTTATACAATTCCAGGAAAGAAGTTTGGCATCTGGGCCGTCTGCGGCATCGGCTTCCTCACCTCCGTTGCAACGATGGTCATCGGCTTCTTCCCCCCAGACCAGATCCAAGTTGGAAACATCTACCTCTACCTAAGCGCACTCGCCGGAGGCGTCGTCTTCTTCTGCCTAGGACCCTACATCATCCTTCTCTTCAAATCCCCCAAGTGGGTCCACCCCCGCAAACCCGAATAGGCGTGGCAGGCATTTAATATCTCTTTGCAGGACCCAAGATTAAATAAAAAAATTTAATTAGTCTGAAATATTTTTTAAAAAATACAAAATATTGATCAAAAATGGTAATATTGAAACCTAACTTTAGTAAACTCAAGGAGATTTTATAATGTCATTACAACCAATAACAGCAGGCACCAGCTTAACTCAGACGGTGATGGAGAAATTCGGACGTATAGATAAGGATGGAGACGTAATAATGTCAGAATCCTCTACGGCCTCTTCTACCGGGTCCAGCGCCATCTCTGCACAGCAGGGCACAGACGCGAGTTATGAGACAAAATCAGGCGGTGCTGGAGCAGGAGCCGGGGCTGCAAGTACGGCTGCATCAAGAGTGCTGAGCACTCCAAGCGCTTCGGGAAGTGCTGCTGGAGCAGGAGCTGGAGCATCCACCAGCATAACTGAAAAAGATTTTGTGACGGTGATGGAGAAATTAAGACGTAATACTGCACAAATTCCTCTGAACACAAAGGCTATAGTTGCGTTAGTAGCCAAAGAATTGGGAAGACCAACCCAAGATGTTCTCACTTTCATGGAAAGCAAACAACATCAAGGGTATTCTAAGCTGGAAGAGAGACTTCCACCTGGTATAACTGCAGACGCTTTTATAAAGGCGTCGCAAGAAGCGGCTCAAGAAATTGAAGCAGCAGGACACCTTGCATTAAGTGAAGATAAAATAGTAGCAAGCTTGGCTCAGAAGCTCAATGTAACCGTTGAGTATGCCATGCAAGTGTTGCTGATGGTAGGTAAGGATTAATTTGAGAATTACTAGACCGCTAGACAAATAAACGGAGCTCTAGTCTGCAAAGACTAGAGCTCTTTTTCTTTCTTTCGCTTGTCCACCTCTTTGATTGAGCAAAGCGAAATCCCTGGAGTGCGGCGCTCTGCGCCGCCTTTGTTTTTAAGAGATAATTTAAAGAACTCCTTCCTGAAGAAGGGAGATTCTCTTCAGCTAAGGATAAAAGAGAATGTGAGTCCCGCCTAGACTCGACCCTGAAGAGGCGAGATTGCGGCGAGGGGCCGTTCAAGATATCCATCTAAGTAATGTAGAGCCATTGCTTGTGAATGCAAAGCCAGAGCCCAGAATGAGGCAAAGAATCCAGTTGGTATATTTTTTCTGCTGAGAGACAGCCTTCTTTACTCCTGATTTGCCTTCGATCAAGACATCCAACTTGTGAAGAACAAAGAACAGTAGAAGAACAAGGACTGTCCCAAAATATATAACGCTATCGTTTTTGTGCCCAATGTCAACGAGAGAATACGTCAAGTCTCCTGCAATAAAAAACCCAGCGTTTATTAAACCCGCTTTAAATTTTTCCATCTGTAAGCTCCCTGACTTAATCTCATATATCATCCCAATTATCAACCAGATCAGGATCATTCCATATGATATCTCTATCGTTCAAGTATTGCACGGATGATCTTTGGGCTACTGTCCCGCCATCACTTTACCGGCGTTGCTAAGCAGATCAGCGTTGTGGGGAAATTAGGGCGGCGCAGAGCACCGCACTCCAGGGATCTCGCTACGCTCCATCAAAGAGAACGAAGATCTAGGAAAGGCTCAGGCTTTTGATTTTTTTGGAGTGCGTGCGACCTGGCGCCGCTTTTCTTGAAATCGACTTGTCGATTTTCTTTATTAGGAGAGATCGGAAATCGACTTGTCGATTTTCTTTATTAGGAGAGATCGACAGGTCGATCTCGAGAAGAGCGGCGCCAGGTCGCACGCACTCCAAAAAAGAAGGGTTATTTTTCGAAGCGGTCGAGGAAGATCTTCTCGTGAGGACGAAGGCGGATCTTCTCTCCAGCGGCGATGGTCTCACCGCGGCCGCGTTCGCTGTGGCGGAGGCGGAAGCGCCTCAGGGGTTTTTGGAGATTGAGAGTGATCTCCTGCTCTTGCGAGGAGCGGAAGACTACTTTGTGGAGAAGTTTTTTGGACCACTCGAAGTCGATCTGGTCGCCGTTTGCTCTTCTGATTCCCACGAAACGGCCAGCAAAAAACTCAGGAGGCAGGTGGGGTAGAAGGGAGATTTCGCTGCCCTCTTCTTGAAAGAAGAGAGAGCGAATTAGGAGCGCTCCCTTTTTCAAAAACTGGAGAGGGGTAACGTTTGCAGGGATCTTCTCTTCGATGGGAAGGATCCCCTGGTGAAGATCATCTTGGAGGCGTGGGAGCATCACACTTGAGAAGCCCGCTAAAAAAGCTCTCTGAAAAGAAGCTCCAATCTCTTCTCGCTTTCCCGAGGCGAGTATCTTCTGGCACTCATCGAGAAGAAGAAGTGTTCCTCCTGTCTGCTTGCTCTCTTTAATCTCAGGGAGCGCAAGTCCGAGGCGCATCCAGACGGGGGCGATCTCTTGCAAGTCGAGTCTGCGAGAGACTAGATCCCAGTCCTGCGCCTTATGAGTCCCTAAAGAGAGTCTCTCCTGTGGGAGCTGAACGATGGGGTGCTCATAGTCGAGGGGAAGCAGTAGCAGCGTTCCTCTCTTTATCTGCTCGGCCTTCCTTGAATCGGAAGAGTGGCAGGTAATTACATCTCCGGGAATGCGCTCAAAGTGGATCTCAATTCCGGCAAACACCCTCTGGATGCTTAAACGGAAGTACCCCTTTACGCTCTCACCGAAGAGGTAGACCTTGCCTCTTTCGAGATCTTGCTCAAGCGTGAAATTTTTGACAGGGCCCCGAATGTCCATCTGCAGCGAAAAGGTCTTAGCAGATTGCAAGCTCTTAAATTCGAGAAGGGTTGGATAGGCTTGTATCTGCCATAAACTTTTGGGTATAAGGCAGGAGGCGCCAGGAAGGTGGGAGTAGGGGTGAAAACGCGCAGCAATTTTAATCACGGCTTCCTATTAATCCTTGTGGATGGTTTTGAACGCAGCGGACTGTAACGAGATCGTTCGCTCGTAGCCCGGCAGAAGGAACGAAGACGGGAAGAAAATTCTCTGTGTGCCCCTCGAGATAACCGGGAAGGGTCTCACGGTCGCTCTCCAGAAGGACCTGCACCTCTTTTCCAATGTAATTCTCTCTCAACTCAAAAGCATGCTTCTCAGCGAGTCTTAAAACCCTCTGTTTGCGCTCTTGAATCACATCAGGGGGAACTTTGTTCGTAAAGAGGGCGGCTCTAGTGCGGGCTCTCTCGCTGTAAGGGAACATATGCACCTTTGCGAACTTCACCTCTTCCATCACCTCAAGAGTCTCTTCGAAGTCTTTTTCTGTCTCCCCAGGAAAACCTACGATGATGTCGGTTGTAAAAGTAAAGTCTGGGCGCGCCTTCCTAAGCTTTTCTACGCACTGGATAAAATCTTGCCGCGTGTACTTGCGATTCATGCGTTTCAAGACGACGTTTGAACCCGACTGCAGAACAACGTGCATGGAGGGACAGGTCCTCTTTCCACCGATGACGGCTTGCAAAAGCTCGTCGTCGACCTCATCGGGGTCGATCGAAGAGATGCGCACCCTCTTAATTCCCTCTACAGCGTCCACAGAACTTACAAGCGTTGAAAGGCGCACGCGCTCTTCTCCCTCAGCGGGGGCGCCATCAAAATCGCCGATGTTGATGCCGGTGAGCACAACCTCTTTGTAGCCATTCTGAATAAGCCCATTCACCTCTCTCATGATATCTTCAAGCCTGCGAGAGCGCGACCTGCCCCTGACGTAGGGGATGATGCAGTAGGTACAGAAGGAGTTGCACCCATCCTGAACTTTTACAAAGGCGCGTGTGTGAGCGGGAAAGTGGCTGATCTCAAACTCGGGAAGCTCCTGGTCTGGAAGAGCCAGCGAGAGCAGCGACTCTTTCTGCTTGTTGGAGACGACCAGATCGACGTTGGGGATCTGACCAATCTCTTGGGGCAGGCGCTCGGCTAAACAGCCTGTGACGACTAGCTTAGCATCGGGGTGGAGGCGCGAAAGCTGCCTGATCTGGTGGCGGCTAGAGCTATCTGCCGACTCTGTGACAGTGCAGGTGTTGACGATGCACAGCTCCGCCTCCTCCCCTTCCTTGGCCTCTTCATAGCCGAGCTTCTGAAGCTGGGAGACATAGGCCGCAGCTTCATACTGGTTGGTGCGGCAGCCGAGGGCGACCACCTTAAATCTTTTCTTATCAATCATGCCCAAAAATTATGCCAAGACGAGCATTGTTGCACAACCTCTTCAACTCTTTGACGCATGTAAAAAGATTTCTTTGGACAAAAGAGCGTGCATGAATAAGATGAGATTGAAATTACCCCCCAATTCATATGTCACTTTTTGCAGTAGTTCTATCGCTCTTCTTCGTCTTAAATGCCCTCGGCAACATCCCGCTCTTTCTCGGACTCATCGGACGGTATGACGTAAAGCGCCAGAGAAAGATTATTTTAAGGGAGTTCTTAATCGCCCTTTTCATCCTTCTTCTATTCAACTTCTGCGGAAATACGATCCTAGATCTTTTGGGCATCTCCGAGCCGATCATTGGCATCGCGGGGGGCATTCTGCTCTTTATCATCGCTCTGGGGATGATCTTCCCTAAAGACGAGAAGCATGAGAGACCTCGACAAGAGCCTCTGATCGTTCCCCTCGCTATCCCCTTAGTGGCGGGACCGGGTTCGATTGCGACTGTAATGGTCTATTCTGAAAACTTCGGATCGGTCTGGCTGATGAGCGTCGCCATTATTCTGGCGTGGCTCCCCTGCCTGCTGCTGGTCCTCGCCTCTTCCAATATTAAACACCTGCTGGGCGAAAGAGGGCTCTCCGCGTGTGAGAGGTTGGGAGGCATGCTTATCAGCCTCGTTGCCGTGCAGATGTTCGCCAGCGGGTCGATAAAGTTTGTGCTCAAGACCTGCAGCAGCGCAGCTTCCTAACTCTGCCTCTTCTATTTAATTACAAATAAGCAGCTAATTCATATAATTACTGCTATTATTTTTAATTAAAAAGAATTATGACACTATCACCCGCAGGCTACAGAGCAGTACAAAATAAGCTGCACGACGTTCTCCAAGCGGCAGCGGACGAAGCGCCGAGAGATCAGCTCGTGAAGCTCTATAAAAAGCCAACGCATGATGGCCTCTCCTATCTGCCCATTCACTTGCAGAGCAGGGTTCTTGAGCTCTTCTCTGAAACTACCGATCTTCAAGCGAGAGTTAAAGCTGCTTTCAACCAGTACTACCATGAGGAAATTCTAGAACCGGCAGTTGTGGTGCCGGCAGATTGTAGATGGAAAGAGTTCTCCCAAGTTTTTCAACTCGCAGCCGCAGCTGGCTTAACAGAAGAAGATTTGAAATGCGTGATACCTGCTGTCATCAATGGAAGACGCTGCATTTTCGTTGGAGATACTCATCAAGATCCGCGCTATGTGAAGTTGAGAAATAACCTCTTTGTACTAGCCATGCGCCGAGATCTACCCGTAATCTCTGAACCGATTGCTCGCGAAGATGCATATGAAGAGCTAAATAGAAAGATGCTAGGAGCGAAAGATGCCTGGATATTTGGCATTGAAGATCCCGTAATAGGGCTCTTGAATCGACTAGTTATAAATACAGCTAAATCGGCGGTAGAGGAAGCGACAAGCTCTCGTTCATCAGTGGTGAGTTTCCTGGAAGAAATTTTAAGTTCTATAATGCTCGATCCACTCTTTGTAAAACTATGGCAAGAGCTTGCAAGAGAGGAGGAGGCCGCGGATCTACACCCAACATTAAGAAAGAGAAGCTGCTCTTCACTCGCAGCAGGTGTTTTGAGAAGAATCTCACCCTACATAAGATTCGACCTGCTCTTTCCAGAATTATCTCAAGAGATCCCAAAGGCCGTTTCCAGGAATCGTCTCTTTAGAAGAATAGACGCTGTAAAAGACGAGCTTTTGAAGATAAAAAAGGAAGATCAGTTTCAAGCAGCCCTTGCGAAAGAATTTAAAGGCAGATACTCGTTCAAAGAGGTTAAAGAGCTATTCATGAAACTCTCTCATGCTTTTCTTAATAAATATGAGAAGCAGTTCACGCAGGACGAGTGTCAAGCCATGCGAAGTGTTCTACTTGACCCCACAAACGCGCATCACTACTCGAAATTTTCTGCGCTTATCACGAGACAGAAACGAGAGGTTCATTTTGCACAGGTTTTATGTAGATCTGAGCTGCCTGTCCCTTCCAATAAAGTCAGGGTGGTTGTGATGGGAAGTAGTCACGTCGAGAGCGTTATTAAGATCATTAGAGCTCCATCTTCAGATGAGTCTAAGAGAGAACTAGTAAGAGATTGAGGGGTTTCCTAGAAAGCCCTTCTCTCGAAGCGAGACGAAGGTGTTGTGGCCGACGATGAGATGGTCGTCAAGGCCGATCCCCATCACGCGGCTAGATTGGATGAGAACTCTAGTCAGCTTATAGTCGCTCTCTGAAGGCGTGGGATCGCCACTCGGGTGGTTGTGCGCGAGAATCAGGCTGTGGGCCTTATGCTTAACCGCAGGATAGAAGACCTCCCTTGGATGGACGAGAACTTCAGAGAGGGTTCCCACTGAGACCTTCTCATGGTGGATCAGCCTCCCCTTCACATCTCGAAGAAGAACAAGCAGCACCTCCTGCTTCTGCATGGCGATCTCCTCTTTTGCATAAACAAAGGCCTCGCCTGCTGTGCGGATGAATGGTTTTGAAGCTGTAGAGATGCCGATCGCTTTTTGTGCGATGGCAAAAGCGGCTTTAAGCTGAATCGCCTTCGCCTCTCCAATTCCCTTCACCTCTTGAAGCTCCTCTAGCGAGGCGTCCAGAAGGCCGCTGAGTCCGCCAAATTTTAAGGTTAGCTCGTTAGATAGAGTGAGTACGGATTTATCGCGCGTGCCTGTGCCTAAAAGAATGGCCAGAAGTTCGGAAAGGGAGAGGGCCTGCCCGCCATGGCGCACCAGCCTCTCACGCGGCCTCTCCTCTAAATCTAGATCGCGCATCTGCTTATTCATGGGCCTATTCTATGCGAAAAGGTTGCACTTTGTACTCAAGGCGGGCTGGAATCTCTATCTCTAGAAGAATGTCATTCTCCTCATACTCGCTGCTAATGACGCGCCCCTCTTTCATCAGCTCGCTCACAAGAGCGTAGTGGCTCTGAGGGATCTTCAACTTGAGCTTCTTGCGCAAGTTGGAGATCTCCTGTGTCATGATCTCAAGGAGCTGATCGAAGCCCACCTGATGAAGCGCCGAGATCTGGACCGTTTTGGGGTATTTGATGCGCAGCTTCTGAAGGAGAACGGGATTGTTGCACTGGTCGATCTTGTTAAGCACTGTGATTACAGGGTGATCTAGAGCATTCAGCTCTTTTAACACTTTGAAGGTGGCCTCTGTTTGATCTTCCGCAGTAGGAGAGCTCGCGTCGATGAGATGGAGTAGAATATCCGTGTGCACAGCCTCTTCAAGCGTGCTTTTAAAAGCGGCGACGAGTGTGTGAGGAATTTTTCTAATGAAGCCCACCGTATCGATGAGCAGGATCTCCTGCTTGTTGGGCAGTGTGAACTTACGCGTCGTCGTATCAAGCGTTGCAAAGAGCTTATCTTCTACGAGCACTTCGGCGTTTGTAAGCGCTTTCAAAAGAGTCGACTTGCCCGCATTCGTATATCCGACAATCGCAAACGTGGGAATGCCCGAGCGCACTCTTGCACTGCGCTGCGTCTCTCTATGCGATGCGACATCTTTGAGCTCCTTCTCAAGACGGACGATTCTATGATCGAGCATTCTTCGATCGAGTTCGATCTGCTTCTCACCAGGGCCCTTTGTTGCACCGCCAGCACCCGAGACTTGTCTTTCTAAGTGGGTCCACAACCTTTTAAGCCGAGGAATCTGGTAGCGGATCTTAGCAAGTTCCACCTGCAGGCGCGCCTCTCGCGTTTGAGCTCGCTGCGCAAAGACCTCGATGATAAGTTCTGTTCGATCGAGAACGGGCCTTTGAAAGATCTTTTCAAGATTGCGCTGCTGCTGCGGGCTGATCTCATCGTCGAAAAGGATGACGTCGGCATGAAGCTCATCTGCACGCAGAAGCAGCTCTTCAAGCTTTCCAGAACCGAGAAAAGTTGCAGCATCGATTTTTTTGATGGGACAGGCGATCTTATCTAAAGCCTGCAGTCCAAAGGTCTCACAGAGCCTCTCGAGCTCTGCTAAATACTCTTCGGGTTCGCTGCGCACACTTCCCGATCTAAAAGAGGCGATAAGAAGAGCAGTGCTGTAGCGCTTTAAATTAGGAAGGTCGGAATCGGGCGGCTTGTTTTCTTTCGGTTTCATAAACTGTGTTAAAATGAGATTTGGAGGCCATCATAGCTTAAGCGGACATTGTGTGGGAGCTTTTGGCTCACCTCTTCATGGTCTAAATCATGAGAGATGTGAGTCAGCCAGGTCTGTTTGGCCCCAACTTTTTTAGAAAAAGCGACCGCCTCCTCTATGCTAAAATGCATGTGGGTAGGCTCGCTGCGTAGAGCGCTTAAGATGAGTAGATCGACTCCCTTTAGCGAGTGGAAGAGCCCCTCTTCATACTTGCGAATATCAGAAACGTAGGCCATGCTCCCTAGCCGAAATCCCGTTACCTTCATATCGGCCTGGATATAGCTCATGTACTGCCACTTCACACCTTCAAACTCGACCTCTCCATCCTCTTTCTCAAGCACAAAAAAATCGAGCTGAGCAGAGATCCCATGGCCATCTTTCATCGGCTTCATCATGTAGTAGTAGCGCACCTTCAACTCGTCGAATGTCTCTTGTGAAAGCAGGCAGGGCATCCGTTTTTTCTGCAGAAAATAGTAGGCGCGCAGATCATCGATCCCTCCGATATGGTCGTAGTGAGAGTGAGTTAACAGGACCCCATCTAAGTGCTCGATCTTATACTTCAAGGCCTGCTCGCGGAAGTCGGGACCAACATCGATAATAAAGGTCTTGCCCTCGGCCTTGATCAGCAGCGAAGGTCTTAAACGCTTGTTGCAGGCAGATGTCGAGGTGCACACCTTGCACCGGCAGCCAATAACCGGCACGCCAGCAGAGGCCCCCGTTCCTAAAAAAAGCAGTTCATTATTCATAAAAATTGTGGGTAAATTTCACTCTCACTATCTGCTAAAATCGCCTTTGCAAGCATCTTACCTGCAAATGCGTGGTAGAGAAGACCTCTGGAACCCATCGCTGTGCAGACCCAGACGCGCTCCTTCAGCTTACGGATTATGGGCAGGTAGTGGCCTTTTCTCGCAACACGTATCCCCGCACGGCACCCGTCGATCTCAAACAGCGAGACCTGCGGAAAAAAAGAGCCCACTCTCGTGAGTATCTCCTGCTTTGCCACTTCTAGGTCGGGAAGAGAAGAGGTGTAGCCCCTCTCGTAGGTTGCACCCAGCATGCAGCGCCCCTCCCCTTCACCAAGGCCAATGTACCCCTTTCCAATCAGGCTTCTCTGTAAATTAATAACAGAAGTGTCGTAGTGGCAGGTGAGAAGCTGCCCCTTGATCAGCTGCACTTTTAGCGGCTCGCACTCAGAAAAGAGCTTTATTCCTGCTCCTGCCGCAATGACGATCTGATCATACTCTTTTAGCTCTTCTAGATTTTCCACTCTTTTCACGTGAAGAGCTGCCCCGCGCTCCTGACTCATGCGAAAGAGCCCTTCTAAATAGCGCGGCATGTTGACCGTTCTACCGCTCTTAATCAGAAAGGAGCCGCTGCTCTCTTCGATATCTTCACATCTAGAAAAAGCTACCCTTAGTCTCTGCGTCTCCTCTTCATCTCGTCCCACGCGGACGACCCCTTCAAGACCAACCGTCGATCCCGGAATGCGATCGAGAAGAGCGCGTGTGAGCGAGAGCGCCTCCATAGCCATGAGACTCCGCTTTCCCTCTTCTCCGGGATAGGGGTGCACAAGACCACAAGAGACTCCGGACGCACCGCCGCCGATCCCCTTCTCGTCGAAGAGGTCGATCTTTACGTCCTGACTATCCAGAAGTGCTGAGGCGACTGCCAGCCCGCAAAGGCCAGCGCCTATAATGGCTATTTTCATAAAGTGGTAAATCTTTCAGAATGGTAGTAACGAGGGTGTTTTATGAGAAGCTATTTCGCGTCAGCAGTTCTGCTCTGTTCAAGCCTACTTTCATTCACGGTTCCACCTGAATCTGCAAACAAGATCGCAGAGAAGATCTGGATGAACGAGTGCGGAGGAAAGGTCGATGGGCTCACCAGCTGGAAAAAGGGCGAAAATTTCGGCTCTTTTGGTATCGGCCACTTCATCTGGTATCCCGTCGGAAAGAAGGAGCGCTTTGAAGAGACCTTCCCCGAGCTTCTAAAGTTTTTAATCAGCCAAGGAGTTGTTATCCCCGCTTGGGTCGAAAAAGCTCAAGGCTGTCCATGGCATAGCCGCGAAGAGTTCTACCTCAACCTCAAAAGCCCCGAGATGCTAGAGCTTCGCCAGCTTCTTGTAGAGACTAAGGACCTCCAAGCCATCTTTATTGCAAATCGCTTAGAAAAGACCTTCCCGCAGATGGTCGAGTGCCTCCCCGAGAGCGAAAGAGCGCAGGTAACTGCGACCTTCAAACGCCTCGCTCAAACACCCAAAGGCCTCTACGCACTCATCGACTATCTAAATTTTAAAGGCTCCGGAGTCTCCCCTGCCGAAAGATATAACCAGCAAGGCTGGGGACTCCTTCAGGTCCTCCAGAAGATCCCTCCCTCCTCCAAAAACGTCGTCGCAGACTTTGCCGCTGCCGCCAAAGAGCTCCTCACCCAGCGCGTCCAGAACTCTCCCCCCGACCGCCGCGAAGCCCAATGGCTCAAAGGCTGGCTCAACCGCGTCAGCACCTACCTCGAACCCTTCTAATACACACAAAAAAGCGTATTTTTTCTTAGCGAAAAATTACGCTTCTTGTTTTTTAAGTTTGTAATTGTCTGAAGAGACATGTCGGGTAGGCTGCTCGAGGCGCTCATCCCACGCTTGCCAGCGCGGGTCCCTTTCGCGTCCAGTCGCAGTTGTAGATAATGAGAGGAGAGAGAAGATCGGGCGCGGGCACGCACACGGGCAAGTTCACGAAAGAAAGAAAGGGAGGGGACACGGAAGAGGGAAAAAAGAAGAGCGTGCCCGATTCTCCTCTCCCGCCTTTCTTTCGTGAACGTGTGCGTGCCCGTGCCGGTGCCCGATCCCCTTCTTTCGTATGCAGCGCAAGAGGGTCGCAGGGAGGCCCCGAGCGAAAGCGTAGCTTTCTCCTGGCCTACCCGACATGTCTATTCAACTAATTACAAACGTAAAAACATTGCGTAGTTTTCGCTTGGGAAAACTACGCGTTAGGTTTAGGGGGAGCGGGGCTTGTAGAGGTATTTGGGGCGGACGATGGGGGTGCCCTTGCCGCCGCGGGCTTCGCAGCGCTCGTAGACGATCTGGATGGCGATGCCGACGATGCGGGAGAGGCCGAAGAGAACGGTGTAGTATTCTGGATAGGGGAAGCCGGCTGCGGTAAGGACTGTACCTGACATGGCATCGACGTTTGGGTGGGGATCTGAGATCTTGGGATTCTCTGCGAGGACCTTCGACCCTTCTGTGCGCAGAAGAAGCGCGATCTTGACGAGTGGATGGCTCGAGAAGTGCTTCTGGGCGTACTCGTAGAAGACGGTGGCTCTTGCATCTTCAACGCGCAGGACTGCGTGTCCGAAGCCGAATACGAGCTGGTTCTTCTCCAGGCGCTGACGAATGAGGTTCTCAACCTGCTTTGCAGTTGCATTCTCGCCGAGCTCCTTGAGCACGAGCTGAACGAACTCGAGGCAGTCCTGATTGGCTCTTCCGTGGCGAGGACCAGCTAAGGCGCACATCGCCGACGAGATCGACCCATACATATCTTCCAGACTTGAAGCGACGGCCTTGCCCACAAATGTAGAGAGGTTTCCACCTCCATGGTCGTAGTGGAGGATGTTGAAGAGTTTGAAGGGATTGAGAAGCTCTTTTGCATTGGCTTTAGGAGCGCGCACCATCTGGGTGAAATTCTCCATGTAGCCCAGATTGCTCTGAGGGGTAGGAGTCTCTCCCCAGCCCGCATGGTGGTTAATTACAGCTGCAACGAGGTGTGGTGCTTTTGCAATTAGGTTGAGGCAGTCTTGACGGTAGTCCCCTGCGCTCTCAAACATTCCTAGAATCTGGAGTGCGCAAGAGAAGATCTCCATCGGATGCCCTTTGCGAGGAAGAGCGTAGATGTGCTGAATGACCTCTTTGGAGCAGGTCGCTCGTTTTTGCAAGTCTGCCGAGAAGTCTGCGACCTCTTTCTCTGAGCCCTCGCGTCCGTAGTAGAGAAGATAGATCACTCTCTGCGGCTCCCAAGAGGCGACCTCTGCGACTCGCTTGTCGATGTAGAAGAGCCCCTTTTCAGGATCGACGTGAGATGTGGTGCAGTAGCCTACTGGCACTCCCCGGAGCCCAGTCTCCAGCTTATCTTTTGTAACTTGAAAGAGAACTTCTTCAGACATTTTTGGCCTCTATTTTCCTTGAAGGAGGAGCGGCATTACAAGCTCGCGCTCTTCGAGCAGTTCTTTTTCTGTGAGTGCGATTCTCTCTTTCAGAAGAGAGTCCCAAGCGAGATCTTTAACGATCTCTACGCGGCCTTCTCCAAGAGATCTGCATGGGAAGGAGAAGACGAGCCCCTCTTTCACCCCGTAGGTGTTGCCATCTGAGAGAAATGCTGCAGAAAACCAGAGACCTTTAGGTGTGGGACGGTAGAGCAGACGCACGGTATCTAGAATCGCATTTGCCGCAGATGCAGCCGACGATTTGCCGCGCGCTGCAATCACTTCGGCGCCTCGCTTCTGCACTCTTGGGATGAACTCCTGGTCGAGCCACTTCCGATCTTTAATCACTTCAGTAGCGGGTTTGCCTGAAATAGTGGCGTGTACAAAATCTGGGACCTGAGTTGCTGAATGGTTCCCCCAGATGGTCACACGCTCAACCGCATCCACACCGACCCCTGCCTTTTTTGCCAGCATCGCTGTTGCTCTATTCTGATCGAGCACGGTCATTGCAAAAAAGCGTGTTGAATCCTTTTTTGGGGCGTTCTTAAGTGTGATCAGGCAGTTAGTATTGCATGGGTTTCCCACGACGAGCACGACGAGATCTTTTGCTGCTACATCATTTAAAGCCTTGCCCTGGCTAATAAAAATTTTGCCATTCTCGTTGAGAAGGTCCTTTCTCTCCATCCCAGGGCCGCGGGGCTTCGCACCGACGAGAAGAGCGCAGTTTACCCCTTCGAAAACTTTGAAGGGATCGCTGCCGATGTTGATCTCTTTCAAAAGAGGAAAGGCGCAATCCTCAAGCTCCATCACCACGCCCTGAAGCGCCGGTATTGAGCTCTCTATTTCCAAGATATGAAGTGCGATCGGCTGATCCGCACCAAAGACCTCTCCCGAGGCGATTCTAAAGAGTAGGCTATAGGCGATCTGCCCCGCCCCGCCTGTGACTGCAATTCGCTTTAAAGGTTTCACTATGAGTATCTCCGCTATATTCCGGATTCTAGGAATGCCCCTCATATTTCGCAAGGAAATGCAAAGAAAAAATTTCAGTATGCTTTTTTAAAAATTGATCTTTAGCAGCAAGACGTGGTATCATCTATACCTATATGTCAATTATCCTAGTCGTCTTCATGTACGCCACCTGGTCGAGCGTCTTTTCCCTGGGAAAAGTGGCTCTCCAGCACTCGCCGCCGATCTTCCTCACGGGGTTCAGAATGGCTCTTGCAGGCGTGCTGATTCTGGCATATCTTGCTATCGCTAAGCGCACATCGCTAAAGATAACCCTCAAACAGCTACTCTCCCTCTCGATCCTCGCCTTCTTTAGCATCTATCTAACAAATATTTTAGAATTCTGGGGCCTCCAGTACCTCTCAGCCGCAAAGACCTGCTTCCTCTATAGCCTCTCCCCCTTCTTTGCCGCCCTCTTCTCTTATATCCACTTTAAAGAGAAGATGAACCGCACCAAATGGCTCGGCCTCCTCATCGGCTTTGTCGGGTTTCTTCCCGTTCTTCTCTCGCAAACAGGTGCTGAAGATCTCTTGAACGCCTTCGCCTTCTTCTCCTGGCCAACCCTTGCCATCATGGGCGCTGCTCTCTGCTCCGTCTACGGCTGGGTCCTGCTTAGACTCGTCGTTAAAGATTCGGCCGTCTCTCCTCTTATGGCCAACGGAACAAGCATGCTCCTCGGCGGAGGAATCGCGCTCGTTCACTCCCTCTTCACAGATAGCTGGACTCCCCTTCCGATTGCAGAGGGCGGCACAAGCGTATTCCTAAAAACCACTCTTGCGATGACCGTTATCTCCAACCTTCTCTGCTACAACCTCTACGGCTACCTCCTAAAGCGCTTCACAGCGACCTTCCTCTCTTTCGTAGGTCTCTTAAGCCCCATCTTCGCCTCACTCACCGCTTCCATCTTCTTCGGAGAGCCTATCTCCTGGACGATCTTCCTCTCTACAGCCGTCGTCTCCGTCGGCCTCTTTCTCGTCTATCAAGCTGAGCTCAAACAGGGCTATACCCAAACAGCTTAACCTCTGCCTCTTGCGGCTTTTTTTAGTTAATTACAAAAACGCTTCAATAGATTACAATTGTCTCTATTATTTTTTAAAATAACGGAGCTTTATGACATCCATATCACAAGTTAGACTCGATATTAGAGCCGTACAAGTTAAATTGAGTGCGGTTTTAGAAGTGGCAGCAGACGAGGCGCCAAAAGCTAAGTTAGAAGCGCTCTTAAAAAAGGCAACAGACGACGGACAGTCGTATCTGCCTATCTTCCTGCAAAGCAGGATCGTCGATCTCTTCAATGGCGATCTAAGCGACCTACAAGCAAAAGTTAAGACGAAATTCGAAGAGTATTACGGCGCAAAAGTTTTAGAGGCTGCTCCTGAAGCCGCGGCTCCCGCAAAAGAGGCCTTAACTGCAAAAGCTGGCGATCAGATTGAAGTGGTTACAAGTTGCAATTGGAGAGAGTATCGAACACTTCTTCTGAATGCAAAAAAAGCTGGCTTGAATGAAAAAGAGTTGAGCGATCTCGTACCGGTTATCATCAATGGCAAACGCTTTATACTGGTGGGAGAAACGCATGAAGAGATGCGTCACACTCAATTATCTGCGACAATATTTGCTTCCATGTTACAACGAGATGTTGTCCTTATACGTGAAGGTGTAGCGCGCGACCCGCTGCATGAAACGCACTTCAGAAAGTGTTTAGACCGTGGAGATCTCTGGCTATTTGGTTTAGAAGATCCTGTCACTTGCTGTTTGGCGCAGCTCGTTAAATATACGGCTGAGTCGTCAGAGGCAGGGAAGATAAGCCCCTCTTCCTCACCATTCGATTCTCTAGCATCAATTTTTGACCTCTTAGCAACCGACCCATTCTTTATCAGATTATGGGAAGAGTTTGGAAAAGAGGAAGGAAAATCGATTTCTTCTGAATGCCCAATCTACAGCAAGATCGACAGCATTAAAAATCAGCTTTTTCTTGCAAACGTTGCCAGACAGATAGCGCTTCTAGAGAAATTTGAAGGGAACCATTCACACAAAGAGGTAACAGAGCTGCTGAAAAAACTCACCTCTTTCGCCCTTGATAAGTATCGACAACACTTCACAAGGGATGAGTACTGGGCAATGTGGGGCTTTCTCCAATGCGGTGTCTTTACCAAAACATATCATGATTATTTTGAAAAATTTGCTGATCTTGTTGCTCGTCGCAAAAGAGATGCTCACTTTGCAAAGGTGCTCTGCTCATCTGAGCTGCCGGTCCCTTCCGACAAGGTCCGAGTAGTTACAGTGGGATATGACCACGTAAAAGGAATCATCAATATGATAAAAGGCTCTTCTTCAGCAGAGTCCAAGGCTGCATCTAAGACTGAATCCAAAGCAGAGTCCAAGGGCGACGGCAAAGCGTAGAGAGATCGCCTGGTCGATCTCGAGAAGAGCGGCGCCGGGTCGCCGCACTCCATAAAAGATTAATTTAATTAATTATAACTCTTCTGGGTGGTAAGCTGTCCGCACTTTTTGGAGATCTTCGCCTATGACAACCGCTTCTGCAACGTCTTCTGTTAAAGAGTATTCGATGGAGGAGTATGCCGCTCTGTTTCCCATGAAACTGACTCGGCAAGCTGTATATAAAACTGTGGTCGAAGTGACAACAGGAGCAAAAGAGCCCCACACGTCGGTCGCAGCGCTGTTTGAAGTTCAAGAGCTTGGGCGAAGAGGCCGAAGAGAGCGCTACCTTCCGAAAGATCTACAAAACGAGATCATTGAAATCTGCAAATCTTCAAAACCGGATGAGCTGAAAACTAGAATTGCAGAGGCTTTCAATAGATATGCCAGAGGAGAAATCGTGCTAAATCTGATAAAGAAAATAGCACGCGATGCGGGTTTCGATCCCGAAGCTTTAAGAAACATTCACTTTCATGAGATTCGCGGGCAGCCATTTGTTCTGGTTGGAGAGGTACACGGAACGGAGTCTCATGAAAAATTTGAGGTAATGGTTAAGGCTCTCGCATTAAGATCAACATCACTGGTCGATATCAGTGAAAGCCTCTGCCGTAGCACTATTTATGAAAAGCAGTTTAGAGAAAAAAATGGTGTGAAAGCAGACAGCTGGATCTTCGGGTTGGATGAGCCTGTTCACAAACCTATTTCAAAACTTATATTCCATTGCATCCATCTGCATACAGGCTCCTTCGTTGTTGAGAACCTGCCTCTTTTCACCTACTCCTCAGCAGTTCAAGAGGTAGTTAGAGACTTCTTCTCTGTGCTTTTGCTCAATGTTAGTTACGATACACCAGAGCTTGTAGATTTATTGGGTGTGATCCACGGTATGGATACGCCTCTCTCCAAGGTATTTTTTCAAGCCGCTCGCCTAGGCCTCCAGGACGAAGCAGCTTTTAAAAAGAGTCTCGCGGCACTACTAGTAGGCATCAAGTTCTTCTCTCCCAAAGATGTGAGAGAGTTTGCACTTCAGCTGGTTATAGCTTTAGTGAAAAAACACGCATCGATCTACTCTACGAAAGAGCTCGCTGTAATAAACAATTTATTGAGTGAGCCCAAATCAAGAGAGTTATACGAAGCCTTTGACTCTCTGCTTCTCTTGGAAAGACGAAATATTTTCTTTGCAAAGGCTCTGCGCTCCCTTGCAGACGGAGCTCTTCGAGAGATTCCTCTTTCCATTACAAGGGTGGTTGTTATGGGCAGAAAGCATCTAGACCCTGTTCTGAAACTCCTGCGCGCTCCCGAAGCTGCAGAATCCAAAGTAGAGTCCAAAGCAGAGTCCAAGGCCGACAGCAAAGCGAGCTAGGGAACTCAACTTAAAAGTTGCAGCTCTACTTTTTTGAATTTCATAATTTTTCCTTCAGATCTATTTTATTCATTTTAATTACTAAAATTAGTAAAATAGATCTCTTTTTAAATAAAAGGTTATTATGACAACACTCTCCGTCGTCTCAAAATCTCATGCCGATGCTCTATATAGATACTCCCTGGATAGCCAGCCCCTTGAAAAACTCTTTAAGTACACCATGAAGCATCTCGGCGATCTACCTCTTGCATTCACAAAACAACTTCTCGCTCTGTGCAGAGAACAAAATAACTCGGCAACAGAAACAAGAAAAAAGATCCAGGCGCTGCTTACGACGCACTGTGTTGATCGTAAAAATGTTAAAATCATTCGAGCAGCGCTTGGACGCATGATTTCTCACCCGCCAGCACAGGCTAGAGCTCCTGGACCCGTTTTTCCACAAATAGCACCCCAGCCGCAGAGCACCGCGCCAGCCGCCCTCGAAGCAAAATCTTCGGTAGAGCCCGCAGCAGAAGCAGCAAAACCATCAGAAGTCCCAAAACTACCTGCGGTAAGCGGCGCCCTGCAGAAAGAGGCTCAGAATCTACCGTCTATGGCGCATACGTTGGGTCTTAGACTGCAAAGCAGACCTTTTGAGATTGAAGCAACCAGACGATGCATATCCTTCTTCTCAATAGACGATGGAAGCGACTATGCAGCCGTTAGTGAGTTTCGCGCCTTTGCCCAGAAGATGGCCAGCGAGAAAAACCAAGAGATCATTTTTGATTTACAGCATCCTCAAGAGGCCTGGGTAGAACATGTCGTCTACCACTACGTGAGGCTATTTGATATTGCCAATCCTCGTATGCTAACACCCGATACACTAATTGGTTCTGGCCTCCTCCAACACGTGGCCCGCTTTCTTAACACGTTATTCAACAACACCGAATATCTCGAGCTGCAGGCTGAAGTATTAATGCAGAGCGATATCTCAGTAGATCGATCTATCTACATGTGTATTAAAAAGATGCAAGATAATGTGCACAATATACCGAGTCATCAGCGACTAAAAATAGTGTATGAAGAGGTAGATAAACACTCCATTCCAGATCTAGTCGATTTTATGGAGAGGCTTGCAGATTCTGCGGTGAAAAAATTCGGCGGCAGATTCTCTTATGAGGCACACAAAGCGGCTCGAGAAGGGCTCTCTTCTAAGCACGGGAAGGCAGATAAGTTCCGGAATTTCCTAGAAATCGCACAGAAGCAGATGCTTGAGCATGTAGCTTGCCTCCTCGTCCCGGATCTTAGACCCGCTTACACATCCGAACGAACACTCGTCGTCTTAATTCAACGAAACGTTGACTCCGTATTAGAGGCGATTCATCGCCGCGTATCTCAGCTCAAGTTGCAGCAGAAAGACGAAACAAGTCAGGTTGAGACTAAAGCAGAGTCCAAGGACGAGACCAAAACAACTTCTTAAAAATAAAAGGTTATTATGACAACACTTCCCGTACGCTATGCAAAGTCTCCTGTCGATGAGCTCGTTAGATGCTCTCTGGAGAGCAAACCTATTGTAAAACTCTATGAGTACACAACGGCACATCTTGCAGAGCTGCCTCCTGCGCTCACCAAGCAGCTTCTTGCGCTATGCAGAAGGAAAGGAGAGACTCCAGCAGAGAGCAGAAAGCAGATCTACTCTGTATTAACCACATATTATGGCGATCTTAAGGATGTGATTGAGAGAATCATGTTCGCAAAGTTTGGATGCAAGGTTCCTCGCAGGCCGACGCAAGCTAGAGCCGCTGGACCCGCTTTTAGACAAGCAGCATTAAAGCTACCCGTTATGCAAAGAGCTGTACAGCAGCAGAGCGCTATACCTGCCGCGCCGGCAGGGAGATCAGCGGGATCGGCAGCAGGAGCCGCGGGAGCGGGAGTAGCAAAGCCATCTGCAGTGCCAAAACTACCTGCGGCAAGAGGTGCTGCTCCGCAGATGGTGCCTGAGCAAAGATGGCCCGTACATGCGGCTGTGAAGTCTGTCGCGCTGGGATTGGGCCTTAAACTATCTCTCCGGCCCGTACAGATTGAAGCAACTGGACAGAGAGCGCTCTTTTTACCATTAAATGGTGAAGATGGCGAAGCTGCCACAAAGCTACGCGCCTTTATCAACGGCATGGTCACTAGAAAGCAGGCTACCGTTATTGATGAGCAGTCGATCCAGGATAAGAGCCAGATGAGTGAGCGTATTGCTGCACATCTAGTTAGAGATCTTGCGCCTGTACACAGGCAGCCGGTAGCAGTCGTCATAATAAGTAAAGATCGTCTAGAAGCCGTGGTAAAGGCGATCCAATACCGCATCTTACAACTCGACTCTCAAGAGAACGTCTCGAGCGGGTTGGGGCTGGAAAGAAAGTCTGAGGGTAGATCATGACCTCTACCGGCACTGTTTCTCGCCTTCAGACTTCCGAAAATCACGCACATATACAGGCTCTTATCGCTTGCACATACAAGAGAAATCCGTCGCAAGCTCTTCAAGAGTATGTGTCAGAACATATTGTCTCTTTACCTTCACAAATTGGAGTTGGGATACGAGATCTGTGCCAAACAACTGCGCAGGAAGATCTCCGCGTTGGACTTCAGAGAGTTTTAGAACCCCACTATGGAGATTTATCACACATCTTTCAAAGAGGAGCTCTCTCTCTACCCACTCTAACAGCTAAACCTTCTTTACAAAATAGAGCCTCTTCGCCAGTTGAAAGCGCAGGCCTTGGGTTACTACCTCGAGCGCGAGTTGGCTTCGTCTCTTCTAGTCAACAGAGCAGAAGCCTGCATGATGCGGGAGCAGGAGCTGCAGCTGCAGGAAGAGCAGCGCTGCCGCCTCCTCAAGCTCAAATCTCCCTGCCTGCTGCCTCAAGTAGACCAGGAGCGCCTTCAGCAGATCAAGGCGCAGGCCTTGGTTTACTCTACGTCTCTTCTAGCCAACAGAGCAGAAGCATGCATGGTGCGGGAGCAGGAGCTGCAGGTGCAGGAAGAGCAGCGCCGCCGCCTCCTCAAGCTCAAATCTCTCTGCCCGCTGCCTCAAGTAGACCGAGCGCGCCGTCTCCGAAACGCGCTAGCGCAAGGCCTCTTCTGCAAAGCACTCAAGCTCGAACTCTTCCAGCTTTCGGTGCTGGAATTCAACTCATTGCTCCTGCGACACCTCCGCTCATCGCAACAAAGCCGGAAGAGTGGCCCGAATATACGATTGTAAAAGAGATGCTGGGAAGGTCTTCAGATGGCCATCTCATGCGTCCAGTTTTCGTGCAGCAAAATAGCCAGAGAATCATCCTCGTGGCGCTAAATCCCCGCGGCCCGAGAGAGTGCGCTCTTCGAATCAGTTTTTACCAAACATCACAGAAAAATGGATGGATGCTTTTCGATGAAAATCTGGTCTTAAACTCGCGGCGAGAAGGTGGGCTACAAACTACCTACGGCGTTGAAGATATGGATGACCGGATCTTCGGAATAGCAGATCCGGAAGATCGATGGGCTGCTCTAGTCTTTGGAACCTATGCCAACCTTGTTAATGCGAGCAAAAATCGCGAATATATTCTTTTTTCTATTCTCTCTCGCTTCTGCCGAGAGCTACTTGATAATGACCTGTATCACGAGGTTAGACGCAACTACCCCATCAAAACAGGGCCCTTTATTATCTCCTGTGTAGACCAAACGATCTATAATTTTATTCGCACCCTAGAGATCGATCACACTAGCATTAAAGAAGATGCTTTAGCAGAAGAGATTTCAAAACACACCGCTGAAGAGTGGGAGGAGTTCCTAGGCACCCTGTGCGATCTTACCTCGAAACGGTATGAGAGCAGATGCCCTCCAAAGGTATTAACTATATTGCAACAGTGGCAGGCACCAAAAGCACGAGATTGGAAGGCCGTACTGGCTAAAGACTTTATCTCCTGCATCCAAAAACAACGAGACGAATGTTCTGCTAGACTCATCGTTAAAGATCTGGCCGATGCACGTCAAAAACCGGTCCATATTGTACTCATGGATTTGGGCCGTTCAAGGCACATACAAAATGCGATTCAAGAGCGCGCTGCAGCTCTTGCTAGTCGAGAAGGAACAGAAAGAAAATCCGAGCGCAAATCATGACCGCAATTCCAGCTGCAGAGCCAAACACAGGACAACAATAATAACTTTCGGGAGTAGTGATGACAACAACAGCTATTGATGAGATCTCTGTCGAAGAGTTTCTGGCCAAATTCCGTATAACTGAGCAGTCCAAAATGAAGGCAGTCATTGCCGCGACTAAGGGTTCCGATCCGCATACAGGACTCCAGAAGTTATTCGACTTTCAAAAAATTGCAACAGGCACCATGCGCTGCCACTATCTTCCTCAAAAGATGCAGCGAGAGCTTCTAGACCTCTGCAAGTCTTGCGACCGCAGTATACCGACATTTTTCTCCAGAAAAATTGGGCTTGTCTTCCAGAAATATTATGGCGACAAGATTAAGCTGCCAACCCTCGTCCAAAAAGTAAACAAGTGCAGCTGGCCAGCTTATGAAGCTGTTCTTTCTCACGCTCGAAAGTGGGGATTCCTCGTACAGGACGTTCAAGCGAGTATTATCCCTTTGATGGCTGGAAGAGTTAAAGTGGTTCTCCTTGCCCATGAGAGTGATGAGAGATCCCTGAGATTGACTTCAGTCATTAAGAGACTTCCTTCGACGATGGCATGTGCTGTCTTCATGCAAAATCTTCCTATGGAGGCTGCGTCTGAAGGAAGAGCTAGAGCCGGTGTTGGCCTTAAAAAAGATGACCTCCTTTTTGGCCTTGAATCTCCACAAAGACAGTGCCTCGAGTTCTTTCAAACGCTCTACTTTGAAGCCCTTTGTCTCAAGAATAAAATGCCCGCTAATTTGAAACCGTCCGGACTATCCAGAGCATTTTTCGAGCTGCTCTACTCAAATCGAGACTTTCGCGCGGTATGGGATGGGTTTAAGCCCGCCTCAAATGAGTGCTTTGCTATTTACCAGCAGTGCGATGCTCTAGTGAAAAAATCGAGTAAGTCCAGCGATATCGATCCGCTAGATTTTAGCTCAGCTAATGGAGTAGAACTTCTTCGCTCGCTATTTGAGGCTGCGATCCAAAAATACAGAAGAGAGCTTCCTCCAGATGAGCTTCAAGACTTTTGCGATTTTCTTAAGACCCCTACCTTGGCAATAAGAGAGATGTACTGCACTTTAGATACCAGTCGAAAATCGGATGAGCTTGCAAGAAATCTACTCAACGCCACCGTAGAACTTAACATCCAGAGAATAGCTCTTATAAAAGCTGGGTACCTCTCCACAGTTAAAAGGGGTATAGAAAAGGTTCTGGAAGAGCAGTTCAATGCATGGAACAATCCCAAACCAAAGCTAGAGTCCAAAGTAGAGTCAAAGGCTGAATCGAAGGGAGACGCAAAAGCGGCCTCATCCGCTGGCGCTGCAGAGCCAAGCACAAGCTAAACAATAATAATTTTTTGGAGTAGTGATGACAACAACAGCTGTTAATGAGATCTCCGTCGAAGATTTTCTGACCAAATTCCATGTGACTGAGCAGTCCAAAATGAAGGCAGTCATTGCCGCAACAAGCGACGCTGACCCGTATACAGGACTCCAGAAGTTATTCGGCTTTCAAAGGATGGCAACAGGAACCATGCGCTGTCACTATCTTCCTCAAAAGATGCAGCGAGAGCTCCTAGACATCTGCAAATCTTGCGACCACAGCGTGCCAATATTCTTCGCCAGAAAAATCGGGCTTGTCTTTCAGAGGTACTATCCTGGAAAAATTAAACTGCCGACTCTTATTCGAAGCATGAAAGAGTGCAGCTGGGATGTCTATAGAGCAGCAATTAATATCGCCCGGAAGTGTGGCTTGGATAATGAGGCGATAAAAACCATCGTGCCACTCAGAGCAGGGAGATTCAATGTAGTAATCGTCGCAAAAAATTTAGACGATAAATCTACAAAAATGGTCCAAATTCTCGAAGGCACAGCTAGAGATAAGACACATGCTGTTTTCCTTCAAACATGGGCTCGCAATCCTGAAAGTGAAGAGCGAGCTAGGGTATTCATGGGCTTAGAAAAAGACGCCTACCTTTTTGGGCTCGAATCTCCTGTAAGAAAGTGTGTGGAAGTTTTCTGTACCACCTACTTCGAAGCTGTCTGTCATTCGAACCAGGAACCTTCTGCTTTCACATTAGTGGACCTATCTCGCGTCTTCTTTCAACAGCTCTATCTGAATGCAGAGTGTCGAAAGCTATGGGAGATGCTCCCTAATCTCGAAAATGAGTTTTTTAATCTCGAGATCTTTCGCGTCTATTTTCAACTCGATGGCTACCTAAAGAAAATCAAATCTCCGAGCGACATTCCCGAGTTAGACCTCTCCAACAAGGTTGCTATAAAACTCTTACGCGCCCTATTCGAATTTTCAATCAAAACATATGGAGAAGCCTTTACTAAAGATGAGCTCGAGGCGTTCAAAAATTTTCTTAATAATCCCACGCTCTCTTTTCGACAACTATGCTCCGCTATGCAAGAAGAGCGAAGACCGGAAGAGATGGCAAAAAGCTTTCTAAGTCCGGCTGTAGAGCCAAATCTCTTCAGAATAACAGTCGTGGGAAGAGATCATTTTTCTTCTTTGAAAAAAGCCATGGGCAGGGTTCTGGAAGGAGAGTTTGATGAGTGGAACAGCCCCAAACCAAAGCTAGAGTCTAAAGTAGAATCGAAAGCTGAATCGAAGGGAGACGGAAAAGCGGCCTCATCCGCTGGCGCTGCCGCTGCTCCTAAAAAAACATTCATGCATCCCGCCGTTCAAGCTCTTCTCCTAACTGAAATTGCTAAGGCTGAGGCCGCAAAGAACGCGGGGTCCAAAAGCTGATGACCACAACTTCTCTTCCGCTAGAAACTAGACAACTCGTTCGAGAAGCCATGCAGGCGGTAATTGGTGCTGCCTCCGGGGCTAAGCCCTCTGAGAGCATCGATAAATTTTTCAAATCTGAACTTGGAAAGACCTATAATAAGTGGCTTGTTCCAAGCGCGATTCAAGAAAGGGTATCGGCGCTCTGCGCAGGTGCAGATCCAACTAATCTTAGCGAAAAAATCGAAAACGTTTTCGTTCAATTTTATGGGGATCTAAACATCTCGGGCACGCAGAAAGGCTGCGAATTTCCGCCAAATGTTTTGGCAACTACTCTACTAAACTCCACTGTCGATAAGAGTGTGTTAAAAGCTGAGATGCCAGAATTTTTCGGGGTGTGTCAGGTGGCACAAACGGCAAAGTGCAGCCCGGAAGAGCTAAATAACATTCAACATGCGACGGTTGGGGGTAGAAGGCTAGTTCTTATAGGAAAAGAGCATGGAGTGGTCACAAAAGCCGCGAACCTTCTGCACAACACTCTTTCTATGTTAGCAAGCCAAAAAAGGTTCGCACTGTTAAAGGCCAGTGTCGTTCGCGATGGGGCCGCAGAAAGCGCTCATCGAAAACTCCTAAAGCACGATGACACCTCATGGGTTTTTGGACTTGACACTCCTCAAAATCAGACCGTTACTACCTTTCTATCCGTTTACCATACTTTGCAAGTGCAGCGACTCTGTGAAGCAGAAACAGGCCCTGGCCTCTTAACCAGAGTAGTCCCACATAGATCCCTCGCGCAACTTGTCGACAATGTGATGAATGAACAGCTACTCAACTTAGGTATCCTTCGTCATCCTAAAAAAGAGAGTGAGGATCTAGAGCAACTCAAGCTCAATGAATCTGCATGGATTTCTGCAACTCACTCCCTCTCAGCAGGATCTCTTGCGGCCTTGTCAGGCTACTACAACTACATATCAAAATCGCAGCTCGCAGAAAAAGCGAAAGAAGAGATAGACGCTCTACCACGCTTTAAACAGAGAGTAGTGGCACTTGCGGAAATTCTCCAGGGGTTTTTTAATCAGCTTGCTGACGATCAAGAGTGTAGGGAGTTATGGAATGAGATGGGAGAGGCCAGGGCGTTTCCCAATGAGTGCGCAAAGATCTATGAGAAATTTTCAATGCTTCTTATCGCTTCAGCTGCTACTCCTTCCTGGGACAAGACGGTAGCTATTCAGAAAATCGTCGATAGCTGCTCTGGAGAAGGAATCCTCTTCCTCTTCTATGCCCTCTCTGAGTTCGCCTTAAAAAAGCATGAGAAAAACTATACGCGAGATGAACAGGCTGTAATAAGAAAAATGCTCATTGTTCCTGGCGAGACCTACAACCCCGATCACATGCCAGAACTCTTCTCTCTTTTGAATAAAAAGCGCATATCGATTTTTGCAAAAACCCTGCTCGGGCCTCTTCCGGGTGTTCCCGAAACGGCGGGCAGGGTGGCAGTATTGGAACCAAAATTTCTAGCAGAGCTTACACGAGAGTTGCATCGCGCATATGGCGACATGCCAAAAAAAGAAGAGCGCAAAGCCGAATCGAAGTCTTCTTAGCCTGCACTATCCATGCGCTCGCGCAAAGAGGTTATCGAGCTCTCTAGTGCCAGCCGGCACTTCCAGAGAGCTTCTCCCCGCAAGCACTTTCGCTTCTATGCTAGAGCGTGAAAGGGCTGCCTGAGCCGCAGCTTGAGTGGACCTAGATACCTCTTTTAGCTTTCTTTCACTTGTTGAGACAATAGAGGAGTCGAGGTGGTGTGCAGCTGTTAGGTGGGTGCGGCCTGTGATGAAGCTTTTCGTCTTTTCTGCCGAGCTTTTTGCAATTCCAAAAATATTTTCTGCGATAGGGGCCCTCATCTCAGATGCTGCTGTGAGATCTAGATCGCGGATGCGACTCTCCATCTGTGCCGCTTTCTCCATTGTAGGAAGCTCTTTTTCAACAGCTGCCTGCCAATGCTGCGGGTTTACCGCTATCTCAAAAGCTGCCATTGATTCGCTGCGTGAAGAGGAAAAGTGAGCTCGCATATGCATCTCCATTTAGGGTAAGAAAAAATTGGAAGATACTGCTGATGCGTGAAATCTCTCAATCTAAAATATTTTTTAGCATAAAAAGAGTGCGGAGAAGAGCGCTCGGAGAAGAAATGGACATTAACGGACAAAGAACGGACGGGAAAAGGACAAAAAGGACACGCGCTAAAGAGGGAGGGAAAGAAGATTACCTCTTTCTTGTTCGCTTGTCCATTTCGTCCATATTCTTAGAGCGGGCGTTGCGGTTACCAAGATTTGAACTTGGGACCTCGACATTATCAGTGTCGCGCTCTAACCAACTGAGCTATAACCGCGAGAGAAAAATTTGGAGGCTAGGAGATTCGAACTCCTGACCCTCAGAATGCAAATCTGATGCTCTACCAACTGAGCTAAGCCCCCAAAAAAAGATGTTCTGCGTCTTGACAGCAGAGTAGAAGCGACGTGAAGTGAGAGAAGCTTGTCTCAACCTAGAAATACAGGTAGACCTGTTATCTCTTAAAGGAGGTGATCCAGCCCCACCTTCCGGTAGGGCTACCTTGTTACGACTTCATCCCAGTCAT
>JACPOL010000007.1 GCA_016185065.1 Chlamydiales bacterium | reverse complement strand
CGCACAGCAAAATTGCACCCGCAGGAGAGCGCGGTGAGCGCGCCAACGGGGTAGTACTCTGTACACCCCTTCTCCGAGGACGCGATTTGGCAAAGCGAGATGCAGCGCAAGAGGGTCGCAGGGAGGCCCCGAGAGAAAGCGAAGCTTTCCCCTGGCCTACCCGACATGTCTCTTCAGCTATATTATTACTTTTGATGCTGCTTTGCTTTGGGAAGGGAGTGAGATGTTAAGAAAGAGTCTGGTGGCGAATTTTCTGGGAAAGGGGTGGCAAGCGGGAGTGCAGCTGCTGATCATTCCTCTGTATGCCAAGCTGATGGGTGCAGAGGCTTATGGGTTGGTGGGCCTGTTTGGGCTACTGACCACGCTTAGCTGCCTTTTCGATACGGGGCTAAGCTCATTTCTAAACCGCCAGCTCTCTAGATACCGCGCACTCGAGGCTCCTCCAGAGTCTTTTCGCAATCTCATGCGTACAATTGAAATCGTCTACTGGACTAGCTGCATGGCTGTCGGAGGGGCGATCCTCTTTTTTGCGCCTCAGATTACTGTGGGCTGGCTCAATGTAAAAGTTCTGGATACAGCTATTGTTGAACGATCGATTGCGCTCATGGGCGTAAGTTTTGCATTTCAGCTGCCAGCGCTGCTTTATCAAAATGCGATGCAGGGGCTGCAGAAGCAGACGCTGATGAACCTCTCTTTTGCAGCCTTCGTCACGATCAGAGCTATGGGGGCTCTCTCCCTTCTGTTTTTTGTGAGTCCATCGCCAGTTCTCTTCTTTATTTGGCAGGCGGGAAGCGGGATCTCCTACTCTCTTTTCATGAGATATCTGCTCTGGAGAGAGATGCCGAAGAGCGAAGAGAGGACTTTTTTTGATAAACGCTATCTTTCTGAGGGAGGAAAGTTTGCAGGCGGGATGACGATAATGACGATTCTAGAGGTTCTTCTCATGCATCTAGATAAGATCATGCTCAGTAAGATCCTTCCTCTTGAGACGTTTGGCTACTACTCGATCGCTGCTGCTCTCGCAAGCGGGCTGATCGTTGTGGTAAATCCGATCTTTTCCACCTCCTTTCCTCTCTTTTCCTATGTTGTGGCGCAGAAAGATGAGGAGAGAGTGTCCCAACTTTATCACAAGACGACGCAGATCATGGCAATCTTCGTTCTCCCTCTCGCCATGCTTCTTAGCTTTTTTTCATTTGAGATCCTGCTTGTCTGGACAGGAAGCCACGAGATCGCAAAAAGTGCAAGATGGCCTCTCACATTTTTGGCGATTGGCAGTGGGATTAATGGCATTTTACATATGCCCTACGCGCTTCAGCTCGCCCATGGCTGGATTAAGATTGCTCTCTATCAGAATGGATTTTTCTTTATCGTTTCCTGTCTACTCCTTCCTTACATGATCTCCAGATGGGGGATGGCAGGAGCCTCTGCCACCTGGAGTCTTGTGAACCTATCGATGGTGTGTATGACCAGCTACTTTCTGCATCGCAGGTATCTGGTAACCGAAAGAGCGCGCTGGCTTGTTCAGGATATTCTGCTGCCAGGGGCCGCTTGCTTCTCTGTTCTTCTGATCGGAAAGTGGTTTTTTTATTCAACTGAAGACAGACTTCTACTACTGCTCAATCTTATTCTGCTCACGGGAATAACTTTTATTGTGGCAATATTGTCAGCATCGTTTCCTAGAAACTGGGCGCTACAAAAACTTCGGCTGAGAAAAATTAATTTATGAACCCATCTCACTATTTCCAAAATGTGCTTTTCGAGTCTTTTTTCCCACATTTTAGAATCACTTCTTGGTCTACTTGTTCAAGTATGTCCTGCGAAGTGACTCTAAAATCTGAGAAAAAATCCTTCAAAAATCATCAGTTTGAAATAGTGAGATAGATTCATGAAAATGTACTGTCTTCTACTGCTACTAGTTTTGTTCGGCAAAACAGAAGCCAGCTCTTTTGGTCTGTTGAATCCTGAGAAGATACACTCTTCTAAGAAAGAGACTCTCATGGAGTATCTCGAGGACTTCCCAGTAAAAAATTATCGAGTTTATCACACAAAGCAGCCCGGTTATTTTTACGTAGATGCCGTGGATGATACTATTAAGGACACTCTGAAGCGAAAAGAGGCTTGGCAGCCCTTTTTGCATAAGTATATTTCTCTTTACGCCCTTCCCGGATCGACAGTTGTCGACGTAGGGGCCCATGTAGGAACGTATACCGCAGTCATGGCACGTGCGGTTAAAGATGGAAGGGTGGTTGCAATCGAGCCTCAGCCTAAACTCTTTAGAGAGCTTGTGATGAATATGGCCCTTAATCAAGCCATCAATGTCGATTTCTATTGGGCGGGGGCCGGGAGCAGAGTAGGAGAGATCGAGCTCTCTCCACTCGCCTCTAGAAATGAGGGGAGCACCCCCCTTGCTGGCGGCACGGGAATGTATGTCGATCTGATCACAATCGATTCACTAAATCTGAAGAATGTCTCATTTATCAAAATAGATGCTGTCTCGATGGAAAACGAGATCCTGGATGGAGCTAGAGAGACTATAGCAAAAAGCAAGCCTGTGATTGTGGTTGAAATCATGGGAGAATTTTCTTATGAAACGGCTACCAGCGAAATAAAATCTAGGATTGACGAGACGATAAAAAAGCTTCATAGTTTTGGCTACACAACTCATAGGGTCTCGCCGCACGACTACTTGGCTCTTCCTATAAAATAATGCTAAAGGAATAAGAAAGATGAAACGCGCTTTAGTTACAGGAATCACAGGACAAGATGGCTCTTATCTTGCAGAGCTTCTTCTAGAAAAAGGCTACATCGTACACGGAATGGTAAGACGCAGCTCTGTTCCCAATCGAGGGCGCATCAAGCATCTCTGCGAAGATAAGGCGTTAAACGGACGTTTTTTTCTCCAAGAGGGCGATCTGGCCGACTTTCATAGTCTAACCCGTATTATTGAAACTGCGAAGCCGACCGAAATCTATAATTTAGGTGCGATGAGCGACGTGAAGACATCTTTTTCTATTCCTGAGTATACAGGAGATGTCGATGGAGTCGGTGTGATTCGTCTGCTTGAGGCGGTTCGCAACTTCGATCCCAGCATTCGCTTCTATCAAGCCTCAACCTCAGAACTTTATGGAAAGGTGCGCGCCGTTCCTCAAAGCGAAGAGACCCCATTTCATCCCCGCTCTCCCTACGGAGTGGCTAAACTCTATGCATACTGGGCAGTGATCAACTACCGCGAGGCGTACAACATGTTCGCCTGCAACGGGATCCTGTTTAATCACGAGAGCCCAAGGCGCGGCGAGAATTTTGTGTCCAGAAAGATCACTCTTGCAGCAGTGAAAATTAAAATGGGCCTTCAAGAGAGGCTCACTTTAGGAAATCTCGATGCGAAGAGGGACTGGGGATACGCGAAGGATTTTGTCGAGGGAATGTGGCAAATGCTTCAACAGGATGCTCCTGAGGATTATGTCCTTGCAACGGGTGAGACAACGCTTGTGCGAAGATTTGTCGAGCTCGCCTTCCGAGAGGTCGATATCGAGATTATCTGGGAGGGGAAAGGGATTAATGAGAAGGGGATCGACGCCAAAACTGGGAAAGTTCTGGTCGAAGTCTCCGCCGATCTCTTCCGTCCATCCGAAGTCGATCTGCTGATCGGAGATCCGTCGAAGGCAAATAAAAAACTTGGATGGAGAGCGAAGACCTCTCTCGAAGAGCTCGTGCGCGTCATGGTGCGCTCGGACTTAAACGAACTGCAAGGCAGCGAGCAGCTTTGTGGAATATAGCCTCTGCGTAGATGCGCGGATGATTCTGAGTTCGGGAATAGGAACCTACCTCAGGAACCTCCTTTTTGAACTAAGAGAGAGTCCTTTCCGCATCGAGCTCATCGTCAGCCCCCAAGCTGTGGAGAAGGTGAGCTGGCTCTCTGCTTTTGAGCTTAGGCCATGCACTGCTCCCATCTATTCAATCAGCGAACAGATCGAACTGCCAAAGATCATCCCCTCCTGCGATCTTTTTTGGACTCCTCATTTGAATATTCCTCTGCTGCCCGTCCGTGCAAAAAGAAGAGTCGCAACAGTACACGACGCCTACCATCTAGCATTTTTCTCGCGGCTTCGCCTCCAGGAGAAGTGCTATACTAAATTGATCTTTTCGCGGTTGAAGAGGTATGCAAACCGCATCATTACAGATTCAGAATTTTCAAAAAGCGAGCTAGAAAAATACGCGGGACTCTCTCAGGAAAAAATCGATGTGGTCCCCTGCGGTGTCGATATGGGTTTTTTCTCAGCAGCTTCTGCGGAAACAGAAAGGGAGGAGGCATTAAGCTCTCTCCCCAAAAAGTTTATCCTCTTTGTCGGAAATTTGAAACCTCATAAAAATGTCCAAGGTCTCATCAAAGCATTCGAACATCTACAGAAGAGAGGTTTTTCAGACCACGCTCTTGTAATTGTCGGAAAGAAAGCTGGTCTTCGAACTGCGGAGCACGCGTTTTTTTCCAATCCACAGGTCCTCTTTTTGGAAAATATAGAAGACAAAGAGCTTCCCTTGGTATACCGGAGAGCGGCTCTCACAGTCCTTCCCTCCTTTTATGAAGGATTTGGGCTGCCGCCATTAGAGGCGATGGGCTGCGGCTGCCCGGTTGTTGTTTCGCGCGCTGCGAGCCTTCCAGAAGTGTGCGGCCCCGCTGCAGAGTATGTCGACCCCTATGACCCGCTAGATATCGCAAGAGGAGTGGAAAAGGTGTTAAGAGATCCCGCTTTACAATCCGATTTAAAGCAGAAGGGGTTTGAACGCGCCTCTCAATTTTCTTGGAAGAGGGCAGCAGAGAGGCACTTGCAGATCTTCGAAGAGGTGATAAACGCATGAAGAGCGCGCTCGTACATGATTGGCTAGTGGGAATTGGAGGAGGGGAGAAGTGCCTCGAAGCGATCTACGAACTCTTTCCCTCTCCGATTGCAACTCTTGTTAGAGATGATAAAAAAATTCAAGGGATGGCCTTTGCAGCAGCGGAGTGCCAGACCTCATTCATTCAGAAGATGCCAAGAGCGCGCACCGCCTACCGCAACTATCTTCCCCTCTTCCCTCTTGCCATCGAACAGCTCGATCTGACTGAGTACGACCTCGTCATCTCTCTTTCACATGCAGTTGCCAAGGGAGCCCTAACGCATGCAGAGCAGCTCCACCTCTGCTACTGCTTTACCCCAATGCGCTATGCGTGGGATCTCACTCACCAGTATCTGGCTGAACTTGGAGCTTTTCGAAAGATCTGCGCGCGTCTCGCTCTTCACTATCTGCGCTCTTGGGATATCGCCTCATCTAGTAGAGTCGATCACTTTGCTGCGATCTCTCATGTTATTGCGCGAAGGATCCAGAAGATTTATGGCCGTGAGGCCACCGTGATCTACCCTCCAGTTGCAACGCACAAGTTTGCCATCGCTCAGAGTAAAGAGGAGTATTATCTTACCGCCTCCAGACTCGTCCCTTACAAGAAGATCGATCTCATTGTCGAGGCGTTTGCTCAGATGCCGGATAAGCGGCTTGTTGTGATCGGCGATGGGCCGGAGATGCAGAAGATCAAGAGCCGAGCGGCGAAGAATATTGAAATTTTAGGCTACCAGTCGGATGCTGTATTAAACGAGCATCTAGCTAAGGCCAAGGCCTTTGTCTTTGCAGCGGAAGAGGATTTTGGAATTATCGTCGTCGAGGCTCAGGCTGCTGGCACTCCAGTGATCGCGTTTGGAAAAGGAGGGTCGCTAGAGACGGTTGTTGAAGACAAGACCGGCCTCTTCTTCCCCGACCAGACAGTGGAGAGCCTCATAGTAGCCGTAGAGGATTTTGAAAAGAGACAGGGAGAGTTTGATCCGCAAGGAATCAAAGCTCACGCTGAATTTTTTAACGAAGAGAGATTTAAAAGGCAGTTTCACGCTTTTGTAAAAAATAAGGTAGGGGAGTTTCATGAGAGTCATCATTCTAGCCGGCGGCAGCGGGACCCGTCTCTGGCCCATCTCTAGACGCGCATTTCCAAAGCAGTTTCTTCATTTTGGAGAGGGCGAGTCGCTTCTGCAAAAGAGCGTCAGACGCTTTATGCCCACCTTCGATATTCAGGACATGGTGATCCTCACCAACCAGGAGTACTACCACCTGGTTAAGAGCCAAGTTGGGGCGATCGACCGCAGATTGGAGAAGCAGATCATTGTCGAGCCAGAGCGAAAGAACACTGCGCCTGCGATTGCGCTCGCCGTTAAGTACATGCAAGAGTTCATGGGAGCGCAAGATGACGACTGTTTTGTCGTCTCCTCGTCAGATCACATTCTCTCCCCCACAGAGACCTTTTTAAAGGGAGTTGAGATTGCAGAAGAGGAGGCAGAGCATGGAAGACACGTGGTATTTGGAATTCGCCCCAATAAACCTGAAACGGGCTACGGGTACATCAAAGCTAAACAGATCGCTCATGCAAAACCATCCAATGTGGAGTGTTTTGTTGAAAAGCCAGATCTTCAAACAGCTCAGCGCTATCTTCTGAGTGGCGACTATCTCTGGAATTCGGGAATCTTCGTATTTAGAATCGGGACCTTCCTCCGCGAGCTTCAAAAGCACTGCCCGCAAATTGGAGAGAAGTGCCAACTCTCTTTTCAAGAGATGGTTGCGCAATTTTCTGAGATGCCAGATCTCTCTATCGACTACGCCCTTTTAGAAAAGAAGACTCCTACCTCTGTCATTCCGCTAGACATCAGCTGGTCAGACGTCGGCTCTTGGGATAGCGTCTATGAAGTCATGGATAAGGATGAGGAGCAGAATGTTAAGATCGGAAACGTAAAGACGATCGATACAAAAAACTGCCTTATCATTGGTGGAAAGCGCCTCATCTCCACAATCGGCCTTGAGGAACTACTCATCATCGAAACCGAAGATGCGATCTTTATTGGAAAGAAAGGAGAGTCTCAACGCGTTAAAGCCCTCGTGGATCAGTTGAAGCAGACCCACTCTAAAGAGACGATGCAGCATGTGACTAGCTACCGCCCCTGGGGCAGCTTTACCATTTTGGAAGAGGGAGAGCGGTATAAGATCAAACGGATCATGGTGGCTCCTCAGCAGCGACTAAGTCTTCAGATGCACTACCACCGCAGCGAACACTGGGTGGTTGTAAAGGGGGCTGCTAAGGTGACGATCGGAGAGAAAGAGGTCCTCGCTCATGAAAATGAGAGTGTTTACGTTCCGAAATCAACGCTTCATCGCCTTGAGAATCCAGGTAAAGTCCCTCTTGAGATTATCGAAGTACAGGTGGGTGAGTATGTTGGAGAGGATGACATCGTCCGCTTCGACGATATCTACGGCAGGGTTCCCGCGACCATTTGACCTCAAAAATGCATCAAAATCGCAGGTAGCATAAGCTGCTTATATTTAGCTATTTGCAAATAAATGGCTAAAAATGGGTACCAAAAATAGCCAAAAAATGGCGATTTTGCCCCCTATTTTGGCCAAAATTGGACATTTTAATGAAAATTGAGCTTCTATTTGGCGGAGTACGATTTTCACCTCTGTGGATGGCTGTAGACCTTCTGCTTCTCGGCCATTTTTTCTTTTTCTGGTATCGATCTTACAAAAAAACTGGGTGGAAGCTCGACTTCTGGACTTTTACAATTTTTCTGCAGTTTGTTCTCTTCATCCTTCTCATGTACCCGTTTAGCGCATCGATCTTTAACATCCCCGCGCTTGGTAGGGATTATGAGAGGGTCGAGCCCTTTGTCGATAAGGCGTTTTCCATTGGAGCTGTGGGATATCTATTTCTCTGGGTGGGGCGTTATCTTCACGATCGCCCCAGAAGGAGGGTGAATTTTCTGCCTTTGAAAAAGCTGATGAGTGGAATGGAGAGGATCATCGAGAGAAACATCTCTTCCAAACGCAGCTGTTACGCCCTCCTCCTTTTAACGATCGCGCTGTTTGCCCTCATCGCCCCCTTCTTCTTTTCAGCCGGTTTCGGCTTTTCAGCGCGCGACTACTTTATTAGAGAGAGCTCCCTCCGCCCTCTTTTTAACCTCACCATCTGCGCCTTTACGGTTGCAATCTGGTATTTTGGTGTTCGGTATCAGCAGTGGAGAAAAAAAGAGACCCTCCTGCTCCTGTTCGCTCTCTTTTTCCTCTCTCTATTCTTAGGATCTAGGCTACTCACCTTCTTTAACTTGCTGATGGTCCTCTCCTACCGCATCTTTTTCAATAAAGGGAGGGTGACTCTCTGGAAAGTTGCAGCATTCATGCCGGTATTTCTACTCGGTGCAATTTTTTTAGCTTCTGCGCGGACAGGGATAGATGACCCCTTTCATCTGCTTTTGAATTTTTGGTATCAGACCTTATACGGAAGCCATCTTTCAGATAATCGCGACTTCGCCTGGCTGCTTTCCTACTGGGATGGAGAGTACCTCTACGGAAAAAGCTATCTCGCAGCGCTCCTCTCATTTCTGCCGAGGTTTGCATCTGAATTTCGAGAAGCGTGGAGCTATGGAGGATATGTGACGGAGCTCGTACAGTTCGACCGGCTGCAGCATACAGGCCTTAGGTCGGGTCCTTTTGGAGAGGCCTATCTTAATTTTGGATGGGTTGGAGTGATGGCCATGGGAACCATCGGAGGCTATGTTCTGCGGCTTGCTGATGTGAAGCTTAAAGAAGCAGTGCTTCTCCATGGAAACATCGTGAAGGGATTTGCCGGAACATTTGCCTTCATCGTCGTCACCAACTTTTTCAACACCTCGGGATTCTGGCTCCTCTACTTCTTCATCCTTATCAACCTCGCCCTCTACATGATCGGCCGCTCTAAAAGCAGAATTTTATTCGCAGGCAAGGTCTAAGAAGTCAAGATTTCAAGAGTAAACAGGATCCGCTGCGCTAGCAGGATCGCTCCATTTTATGGAGCAGCAGGATATTGAGGATGGCGATTTTTTTTATCCTGCATATCCTGCCGCTGCTTATTGCAGCGATCCTCTTTATCCTGTTACTTTTTACCTGTTGCGCAAATGTTCTCGTTAATGCTTTAGCTTAGTTGACGCATTGAAAGCCTTCAGCCTTGGAGAGATGGATCGTTCCTACCACTTGTAGATCGCCAATATTATCATCAATTGCCGCTTTTAATAAGCCATTTGTTCCATCAAATACGTAAGGGCCAGAGTTCGTGAAGGCTGTATTGTTGTTGAAGATCACGCAAGAGGTCTGTCCCACAGTATCCACTGAAGCATTAAATGGAGTGCTACAGTTATTAAAAGTGTTTCCAGTCACTTGGAAGAGGCCGCTGCTATTTGAGCTCTGGCTAACATGCAGAGCTAAAGCAGTACCGTTAATATCATTGAACTGGTTGTCTTCGACCATTGCGCTGAAGAAAGACTCATCTGGATCGGTTGGGGAAGTTATGATACTAATACCACCGCCGGTTGCTTCTCCGGTGATCGTATTATTGTGAATACTTGCGAACGACCTAGCTCCGGATTCCGAAGCCTCAAGGTCGATGGCTGAACTTACAAAGCCGCTAATTGTGTTTTTAAAGATATAATGCTTGCTATTTCCATTGATAGCGGTTGTTGTCGAGATTCCTGTGCCTGCAGTTCCACCAATAAATGTATTGTCGTGGACAGTCAGGTCGCCATCCAGATTTTCTACTCTAATTGCTATGGCAGTAGAGCCCGAGCCCGTTCCTGTGCCCGATCCGCCGGGGCCACCGAGGATTAAGTTATTGCGGACCAATAGACCTGAAATCGGGTCTGATTCCTGATAAAGGATACCGGCTCTGCCATTCGTCGCATCCAAGGTTAACCCGGCAATCTCATTATTATTCGCGAGGAGAACGATGCCATCGCTGCCAAGCAGGGTGCTTGAGAGAATTGGATTAATGTTCGTAAAGGCGGGGATGGTGATAGTTCCAGCAGTTGTTGAGAGCGGATGCTTAGTTCCAGAGCCTAAGAGCTTCTGTCCAGCCTGCATAGTGATTCCACTATCCATGCCTGTTGTTGTTCCATTGCCTGAGAAGACGTAGATGATATCGTTAGGTGAAGAGGCGTTCTGAGCCATCTCAAGAGTAGGGTAGGGGCTCTCAAAAGTTCCAAGAGAAGAGCTCGTGTTATTTACAAACCAGACCTGGTAAGGAAGCCCTGTAGCAGGGTTGATCGCCACGCTATTCTTCTTCTTTCTCTTGATAACGATGATCTCATCACGCACGACAGGCAGCACTAGACGTCTTTGAAGTGCCGTGAAATCCGAACATGTTCCCTTATGTCGTCCCTTTTCGACCTTCTTGCTTCTTGCAAGGGGGAAGGAGATAGAGAGTTGGCCCTGGTAGATATCCTTAAAAAGCGAGTCGTAAGAGACGGTTCCTTCGAGAGAGAGATTAAATGCACAGTCTGCAAAAAACCTCGCATTAACGCGCGCTTTGCCGCCGATTGCATCCTTGTGGCCTCTAACGAAGTAGTAGGGCCCAATTCCAGTGTAGAGGTCTAAGTTGTTCCAGCGATAAACGTGGGCGCCGGCTTCAGCATCAACTCCATACATCGCAATGTCTTTTTTGCGGCGGAGGATGATCTCATGCTCATCGAACTCGTGAAACTCACTGTCAAAATAGTCGCTGTTAGATCCCACAGGGATATATCCGTTGGCGCGGAAATCCCAGACTGCGCCAAGGGATTCCAGTCCCAGTCCCACCTGATGGAAGTTGTGTTTTCTCTCTCGTCTAAAGTCGTAGAAGATGTTAGCTCCAAAAGCGCGCGAAGATTCGCTGGGAAAATTTCTAAAACCCAACCCGACGTTTCCGGCAAATTTACCAGTGTTAAACAAGTGGCCGCGTAGATCTAGGAAGGGAATAAAACTTTTCTCACTATTGGCAAAGAAGAGCTCTGCTGTTGAATACCCGTGTTTATACCCAATACCGTTCGCTTCGATATGGCGCAGATTCATGTAGCCTTTAGCAGCGGAGGTCGAGCAGGTCTCATCTCTTTCTGGCTTCTTCAACGTGGATGGATTCACCTCCTCCTTTTTATTTTCTTGAATAGGAGGAATGAAAGGCCCTGAAGCAAGAACTGGAGCAGGAGATGGTTCCTCTGGTTGCTCCTCTTTTAAAATTGAGATCAAGGGCGCGCCGTGTCTTCTTTCTGATGCGGTAGCTGTATTGCATAGAAGAGAGATGGAAAATAGTGTGAGAGTAGTGAGTACGTGTTTTGAGCGCATAGATCTTCTCTTTATAAAATTTTATTGATTATCTAGGCTGATAGCATGAAGAGATTTTTTGTGAATAGAGGGATTTTATTTTTTCTTTTTTTTGCTCTATTTTTCTGTAGGTTCTCATTTTCAACAGAGCTAACAAGCGATCAGTTGAAAAGAAGAGATCCCTACAGCGTTGGCAGGATCTACCAGTCTCTCTCTCTTTTAGATCAGCTATTTAACTTGAATCAGATCACCTACTGGATTGATGGAGGAACTCTCATTGGAGCCACGCGGCACGGAGGATTTATCCCCTGGGATTATGATGCCGATATTGAAATTTTCGAAGAGGACGCTCCAAGAGTCTGGGCACTTGAAAAGAGCTTCTACCGCTTCGGTCTAAAGCTTATGCGCACATATTTTGGATTTAAAGTAGTGCGAAGAAGAGGCCTTGGCGATGGAATCGATATCTTTCTAATGAAGAGAGATAAAGAGACGGGGAATATCATTCTTGCACATGAAATGGCCAGAGAAAATTGGCCCGATAACTACTGGGAGCCTCACGAGCTTGAAAATCTAACGCGCGTTAAGTTCGGGCCCATTGAACTCACCGCCTCCTCCTCGCCGATGCGCTACTTGAAGACGCAGTATGGAGAAGATGTCATGGAGTACGCCTGGTGGACTAGAGAAGATAAGAAAAAAGTGAAGATCATAGACTTCTCCCCCGCCGAATTTCTCATCGCGAGCCCCTGGCCAATACCCATCCGCTAAGAGCTGTCTACAATTTTTTTGACTCAAACTTGTTTAAACCCTAGAATCATAACAATTTTTTCACCTGCTCATGGAGTGTTGATGAAAGCATTGTTATGTTTCTTGTTTTTTGCACAAGCAAGTGCTGCAGAGAAGAGTTGCTCTGAGGCGTTTACATCAATCTATAGCAACTTGGAATGGGGAGTGGCTGAGGATGGGGATCCATCGTCAGGTTGGGGTTCCTTTCCTGTGAATGCATCTGCATATATGGAGTTTTTAACTAATTTCATTCGCTCTAATGATATTCATGATGTGGTAGATTTGGGTTGTGGCACATGGGAATTTTCACGATATATAGATTGGAGTGGTGTCAATTATGTTGGAGTTGATGTAGTAGAGCAAGTGGTCCAACTAAACCAGAAAAAATTTGGCGCTGCTAATATTCATTTTGTGCAGGGAGATATTCTCGCTATGTCTCTTCCTGCGGGAGATTTGATGATATGCAAAGATGTGTTGCAACACTTACAACACGCGGATATTCAGACATTTCTAAAAAAAATTAAGCAGTATAAGCACTGTCTATTAACAAATGATCTTGCTATCAGTTTTACTGACTCTGTAGACAGAACAAAAAGTAACAGAGAAAATGAGTATCGAGGAAGGAACCGCCCATTGGACCTTACAAAACCCCCATTCAATATTAAGGGTAGTAAAGTTCTTTCATACCCTATTGGTGATCACATTAAGCAGGTGTTATACATTCGGAATGACTCTCTTTAGAGGCCGTCCACACGCCACTTTGGTTTGAGTTTTTAGGATTTTCGATTTCTGTGTTTTGTGGAGATTGTGGGTGACTTGGGTAAAGTCAGTAAAATCGAACAAGACACAGAAATCCAAAAGACAAAAAAGGCAAGCTGAATGGTTTTGTGGACAGTCTCTTAGGGAACGACGCAGTATAGAGAAGATGTCATGGAGTGCGCCTGGTGGACCAGAGAAGATAAGAAAAAAGTGAAGATCATAGACTTCTCCTCCACCGAATTTCTCATCGAGAGCCTCTGGCCAACACCCATCCGCTGAGAGCTGTCTGCAATTTTTTTGACTCAAACTTGTTTAAACCCTAGAATCCCAACATTTTTTTCACCTGCTCATGGAGTGTCTATTGTGATTATGCGTTTGAGTCTATGTTTACTATCCTTCCTCCTGTGCAGCTCCAGTTTTGCTACTGTTTACGACTGCTTTAGCTTTTATAACGAATTAGAAATCTTAGAGATTCGACTAAATGAATTGAATGACCATGTGGATAAATTCGTTTTGGTAGAAGCCACACATACGCATAAAGGGCTTCCTAAACCGCTATATTTTTCTGAGAACAAAGAACGTTTTAGCAAATTTCTAGATAAAATCATCTGTATCGTAGTTGATCTACCAGAGTCCTATACTGCCCGAGAGAGAACGGAAGATGCTAATTTTGAAAGGGAAGTCTTTCAGAGAGATCAGATCATGCAAGCGTTAAGTCACTGCTCAAATGACGATATTATTTTCATTTCCGATGTCGATGAAATCTGGCGCGGAGATTGTTTTGATCAGATTTCATCGCCACTGAAGAGTGGACGATATGACAAGGTTGGGATATGCATGGCTCTCTATTTCTACTTTTTAGATCGGTTAGGTTTTATTCCTTGGGATAGCGCAGGAGCGACAACCTATGGTTATTTGAAAACGATAACGCCTTCAATTTTTAGAGGGATAATCAGTGGATACTACGGCGGCAAAAAAGTGGACTGGAAGGCAAAAAATGCTGCCTATTATTTAAAAAATGGAGGATGGCATTTTACTTGGATGGGCGGCGCGGATAGAGTAAAGGCTAAGTTTGAGGCGTATGCTCATGGATCTAGCATCGAAGTAGCTCCGCAAGGAGAAGATGAGCTGATGATAAATGGACATCGCACTAGACAGGTTTCAATAGATGAAACGTACCCTAGATACGTGCAACAAAATATAGATCATTTCAGGAAATTAAACTTCATTTACGACAATAGAGTCGACCTGAAGTGGGAAGCTTATAAAGCTGAAGTTTTGTCTCGTCAACATGAAGTTGAGGGCTTTTGCAGTCGAGAGAAGGCAGAAAAAATGATGGATCTCATTCACGACACATATCCACTAGTTTGTGTAGAAATCGGTGTGTATGGAGGAGCTTCTATCTATCCCACTTGTCAGGCGCTTAAATATTTAGGGAATGGGATGGTCTATGCTGTAGATCCCTGGAGCAAAGAAGAATGTTTAGTTGGATATGAGACGGGAGGGGCAGCTTATAATTGGTGGAATGCGCTCGATATGAGAAAAATCTACCGTGGATTCCTTTCAGTTTTAAAGCGAAACCAATTGAAAGAGTACTGTTCTGTAAAGAGGATGACATCGGCGAAAGCTGTGACTCGTTTCGCGGATGAATCTGTGGATATTTTACATGTGGATGGCAATCACTCAGCAGAACAGGCTCTGTTTGATGTGGAAAAATGGTTCCCAAAAGTAAAAAAAGGAGGGTATATCTGGTTTGATGATGTGAGCTGGACTTCTACTTCACAAGCAGTTTCTTATCTGAAAGAACACTGCTCCTTGGATGTATCTCGCTCATCTTCAGACTGCTATTTATTTAAAAAAGAATAGGGTTGTAGATAGTCTCTTATGGAACGATGCCGAAGGTTTTTAATTTGCGACGCAGAAAGGCTGCGAGCCCCGGAGAGAGAAAGAGCAGCCTCATAATGAAATATCTTAATTTAGGCATTCTTTTGAGAAGCTCATTTACCTCGCTGAGCAGATGAAACAGGAGAGTTTTTTGCGGGAGTTTGGTTTCAGAGGTCTTGTTGGAAAGAAGAGTTGCATTAGGATTTGAGAGCCCATTTTGCAGTTTTATGATCGCGGACTGATTGCGAGTCTCGATCTCTTTCGAAAAGAGAGAGACTTTTGCCTCAGATACCGCTACTGGCTTCCAGTCGAGAGGTTTTTTTAGCAAGATGTGGACGGAGCAGAATAGAAAGCCATCGTGATATAGGACCAGATTCGGATAGGCGTCCACCTTATCTAGAAAAGTTTTTGCCGATTTTGAAGACTTTAGAAAATCGGTAAGCACTCTTCTCGTTCCAAAAGTTTGAGCAGAAGGCCGGTTATTTGGCGTACCGAGAGATTCCAGGCCAGAGGAGCGAATGATATGCTTCTCAATCATCTCTGGAGTAAACAAGATGCAGTTCTCATCGAACGAGGATCTACCAGCAGGACCTTCTAGAAAAAATTCCGTTGAGATTGAGGCGATTCCTCCTGGTTTCAAAATTCGCGCGATCTCATGAGAGGCCGCTTCTACAGCGTCCAAACTTCCAAAATGCTCGATCGATCCTAAAGAGTAGACTCCATCAAAGAGATTTGAGGGGAGATTTAAAGAGCGTGGATCGGAGTGTACGGGAATGATGTTTTTGGGATGAGAGCAGAAGCTACTAAAACTCTTTGGGCTAATCATATAACCGGAAGGCGCCGCATCTGACCGAAACGTCGGCTCGAGATAGCGGTCTGTCGGAAAAACCAGAGCTCCTCTGCTGGCTAACAGCTCAGTTAGGCGTTCTATTCCTGCTCCAATTCCCGCAAAGAGCTTTCCCTCTTTTAAAAGATCGTTCTCTCCAAATGCGCGAAGCGCCATCGCCGTTTCCCAATTTTTCGAATCGCAGGTAATGCCGGGATTTTCAATTCCGAAAAAAGCCATCTCCTCATCTGCGATTGCTTGCAGGTAGGGCTTCAGTTCTGCGCTTTGAAAATCTTCAACGTCGATTGTTTTTGTAAATTTCATGCAAAAGTTTTGATGTGATTAAAAAATTGGGCGACATCATGCTTTTCCGAGAAGAGATTCCGATTAAATGAGGAGATGGATTTGAGCTCCTCCGGATGTTTTGCAATATGTAGGAGCTTCTTCTCCAGATTGAGTGTGAACTCCTCTTCATCGATCAGGCAGTCGTTTTGAACCATTGTATAACCACTTTTAGAGTTGGTCAAAAGAGGCTTGCCTAGAGAAAGAGTTCTGGGAACGATATGGCTTAACTGTCCTCGATCCTGTCTTCTGCAAGAGATCACAAGATCTGTCGCTGCAATGAGCCCATCAAACATCTCATCTGTTAGGGAGTGTTCGTAGTGAAAGAAAGAGTCGAGACCCTCGCTTGCAAAGTGGGACTTTGCTCGATCAAAAACTGCTCGATCAAGCACTGTTCCACAGAGAACAAGGTGTATTTTTGAGCAGCCTTCAGAACGATGTCTAACAGCTTTACATGCCCGAGCTACCGCTTCGCCAATTTCTGGGATATACTTATTATCTGTAATCGATCCAAAAACTCCCACGAGAAGATCCGTATCGAAAAGACCTTTTTGTCTGCGCCAGATTTTTGCTGCGCGAAATAACAGAAAGGAGACTCTATCCTCTATTCCGATGTCGACATACTTTTTATCTATCTTCAGGGTTGAGGAAGAGAGAAGCTCATGCTCCTTTTGCGCGCTCTCTGTCAAGTGACTTATCGCCGGAATGTTTAGTCTGCGAAGCCACGCGGAGCTATATCCCTTTAGGGAAGCATTGAACTCATCGAAATTTAAATGTCTTGCATTCTTAAGTTGTTTGGCAAAGGGAGCATCCTCCTCGATAAAATAAGCAGTAAGAAAGTCGTCATAATTCCTGTTAAGAAAAGCTCTATAGAGTCCAAATAGATAGGAGTGATCATGGAGGATTACAAGATCATTTGAAGATCCGTATTTGCGCAGGAGTTCGATTCCGAAGAAGAGGCGTTCTGATATAGCGAAGTGGAAGATCGTTGGAGTTTTTTTATCTAAGTCTGCTGGAAAAGATAGATGCGTCTTTATGCGCACGCCTGGTAGAGCATCGAGTTTTTTTATCGATGTATCGGCGGTATAAATGAGCATATTCTTCTTAGTTCCGCAGGGGATACTATACGCATAGTCTGCAACACCGCAGAAATCACCAGGCGTATTGCAGACCATTTTTGCAGTGATTTCGTTTGAAAAGGCGAGGTGGTTTGCTGCGGCCTCTACAACTGCTCTTTGAATGACGAGCGGAGCTTCTTCTGTCCAGTGGTTGATGAAGGAGTCTCTTATTTTTTTAAATAGGAGATCATTCTCATCCGTTTCTGAAAGGTTGATAAAACTCTCGATTTCCGAGATGGACTGCTCATTGAGTTCGAGAGAGAGTAGAAGAGAGATCATTCCTTTATACGTCTCTCCCGATTTTTCCAGGATCTCTCGGTTGATGGGAATATCACAACAGATAACGCGGGTATGTAAGAAGAGTGCTTCGAGAAGAGGAATACCAAATCCCTCATCTCGCGAGAGGTGAAAAGCGACTCTGGCGGAGGCCTGTGATGAAATCTTCTCCTCTTCACTGAGAGAGTGCTGAATTAAAAGCTCTTTTGTTAGAGAGAAAAAATTGTACTCGAGCGTTTTGATCTGATGGAGTGTTGGAACACAAAGAGTAAAATTCTGTTTTTTTGAAAGAGTTAATGCGTTGAATAATTTAAGTGCAAATTCAGGATTTTTAGAGAAGTGACCTCCGATGATTGAAAAAAAATCCTTTGTTTTTTGCACACTTGAATGAGGAAGAAGGTAGGCTTCATCAAGGCAGGGATAGATCACCTCGATCCTCTCTTTCTCAATGCCAAGGTAGGCAGAGATCGCGTCTTTGGTGTAACTGGAAATTGCAATTATAAAATCGGCATTGATGAGACGCCTGAGTCCATTTCGATAAGTAGAGGAGCAGACACCTTCTGAAATGAGATTGTACTCTTTGGGGTGTTTCAACGGAATGAGGTCATAGGCAATGGCGATGACTGGGCAGACGGTGATATCGAGACGCGCAGGAAGAAGAAAAGGCGTCGTATCAATAAAAGCCTCAGCCTTACTATTCCGTAGAATAACTTCTATGGCATGAGAAGAGGTGTGGATCTCCGGCTCGCAGTGAATATCCGGATAAATATCCACGAACTCGATTTTTTTTATGAGAGCTTGGAGAGGATCATCTTTTTCTAGGCGACTGTTTTTATATAAAATTAGGCAGATCTCAAACCCTGCGGCCGCAACGGTCTGGATGATGAATCGCACATAGCGGCCCATGCCGCGGTCGTGAGCATCCGTGCTGAATACGCGTCCATCGATTACGATCATCTGTTTGGCAGCCTGCATAGCGTGTTTTGAGGGTGGAGATGATATATCGCTAGGCTATAGTTGAAAACTTCATTTTGAGTGAAGCAAAATCCATGAGCTAGATGAGTAAAAGATCTGAAGAAAATTTTACACAGAGATCACAGAGACACAGAGAAAGAGGAGAAGATCATTTTTTCTGCGGAAGCAGAAAAAATGGATGCTCTGCCGCTTTGCGGTATTTTTTCTTTCTCCTCCTCCCTCTCTGTGCCTCTGTGATCTCTGTGTAAAATCTTATCAAGTTTGTTAGGAGAGGTGCTTGCTTAGGAGGCCGGCGAGCTTCATCATGTCGACGGGCTTGTTTCCGAGAATCTTGGCCAGCTTGGCATCGGGAACAATCATGCGGCGATTTTTAGAGTCTTGAAGATCGTTAGCTTTGATGTAGTCCCACACCTTTTTGGTGACGGCTGTGCGGGAGAGCTCTTTTTCACCAGTCACCTCTTGAAGTGCTGGAGAGAGAGTTAAAGCTTTTTGTGCACGAGGAGCTTTTTTGGCAGCAGCTTTTTTAGGAGCGCTCGCTTTCTTGCCTTTTGCAGGCTTCTTCTCAGCGGCTTCCTCTTTTTTAGATGCGGCCCCTTTTTTGCCGAAGCGCCCCTTGGTTTTTTTAACGTAGGGGGTCTTGGGATGATCTTTATACTTCTCTTCAAGATCATCCAACTTATTCACGATCACATCGCAATCGGGGTAGTTTGAGCAGGAGAAGAAGGGCTTGCCAAAACGCGATCTGCGCTGCACCATCTTGCCATCGCAATCGGTTGCAGGGCATGTCGGCATCTCCGAGGGGAGGGGCTCTCCCACCTTGGTCACATTGACAATGCCGCGGCATTCGGGGTAGTTTGAGCAGCCCAAGAAGGGGCCGAACTTGCCGTGACGCAATTTCATGGGCTTGCCGCACTTAGGACATGGTTGATCCCAGTTGAAGCTGGGGTCGTAATCCTCTTTTTTAAAGTTGAGCGCTTCAACGGCGGTGGTAAAGCTGCACGTAGGGTAGTTGGAGCAGCCGTAGAAGTATTTTTTGCGCGCCCAGATCTTCTGTAGTTTATGGCCACACTCGGGGCAGTCGATGTCGGTCATGAGGCGCGGGACGAACGCCTCCTTCTCTGCAGCTTCGACAAGAGGAATGAAGCTCTTCCAGAAATCTTTAATCAGCTCTTTCCAGTTCTTTTTATTTTCTGCGACAAACTCGAGCTCATCTTCCATGGCAGCAGTAAAGCCGACATCCATGATGATCTTGAAGTTGTCCTCAAGCATGCGAGCGATTACTCTTCCGAGCTCGGTTGGTTTCAGCGTTCCCTTCTCCTTAACAGAGTAGTCGCGACTCTGAATCTTATTCATAATCGCTGCGTAGGTCGATGGGCGTCCGATACCCAACTTCTCCATCTCTTTGATCAGAGAGGCTTCAGTGTAGCGTGGAGGGGGGCGAGTGAAGACCTGAAGAGATTGAAGATCTTCGAGCTTAAGCGCTTGCCCTTCAACAAGAGGCGGTAGAAGGCGATCTTCATCCTTCTCCTCATCCTGGTGTGTGCGATCTTCCTTCTCTTCGTAAACAGCGAGGAACCCTGAAAATTTTAGTGTGGATCCTGTTGCTCGCAGCATGATGTTCTGATCGGTACCGATATCGCAGGAGACGGTGTCGTAGATTGCGGGGTTCATCTGCGATGCGACCAGACGGCGCCAGATTAGCTGATAGAGTTTAAACTGATCATCGTGAAGATAGTTTCTGATCTTGTCAGGAGTGTGAAGAAGATTTGTTGGGCGGATCGCCTCGTGCGCATCTTGCGCGCTCTTTTTTGCAGTAAACTGTCTTCCTTCCGAGGGGAGATACTCCTTGCCAAATTCGGACGCGATCAATCTGCGTGCAGATTCGATCGCTTCGGGAGCAAGGCGCACCGAGTCGGTACGCATATAGGTAATAAGACCTTCAGGGCCCTCATTTCCTAAATCTACACCCTCATAGAGACCTTGAGCGATATTCATCGTTCTTGAAGCTGAAAAACCGAAGTGACGGCTTGCTTCCTGCTGAAGTGTCGAAGTGATAAATGGAGGGGAGGGATTGCGCCTCTTTTCGCGCTTTTCAACAGAATCGACCTTAAACTTCGCCTTCTTGAGCTTAGAAGTGACCTTCTCCGCCTCATCTTGGTTCGGAATTGTAAAGGTCTCTTTTCCTGGAACAGGCTCTTTTTCTACGCGTCGTCCATCCACAGAGTAGAGGGCAGCGCGGAAGGTCTGCTCGCTGCTTGAGGGCTGAAGAATAGCGCCGATATTCCAGTACTCCACTGGGATAAACGCCTCGATCTCATTTTCGCGATCGACGACCAGCTTTAATGCTACCGATTGAACTCTTCCTGCAGAGAGGCCTCCATCGCGAGCTCCCTGCACTCTGCGCATTAGAATAGGAGAGATCTTATATCCCACGATGCGATCGAGTAGACGTCGTGCTTGTTGGGCATCGACTAGAGCCTGGTCTATCTTGCGGGGATGTTCAAGCGCTTCTAGGATCGCGTCTTTTGTAAACTCGTTAAAGGTCACGCGCTGGATCTTTGTAGACTTGGGGAGGATTGAAGCGATATGCCACGCGATAGCCTCTCCTTCGCGGTCCGGATCGGGAGAGAGGTAGACGACGTCTACCGCTTTCGCCGCATTTTTTAGACGCTGGATCACCTCGTTTTTTTCGGGGAGCAGAGCGTATTGAGGTTCAAAGTCGTTCTCGATATCGATGCCAAATCCGCGCTGAGGAAGATCTCGAATGTGGCCGAGAGAGGATTCAAAATGGTAGCCCTTCCCTAAAAATTTTTTTAGAGTTTTAATCTTGGTAGGAGACTCGACGATGATTAGAGCTTTAACCATTTTTTTTGTAATATTTCCCTGGGAATTCCCGAATGGCCCCTTTTAAAACAAGACCCATTAATTTCGCACTTAATTTTGGTATCGAGAGCTTAGCCTTCGATGCGAGCTCATCAAAACTCACCTCTTCCGAGGGAAAACAGAGGAGTAGAGCCCTCTCCTCTTCTTCGAGAAAAGCTAAATTACGAGTTGGTTCAAAAGATAATTTGCCTTTTTCAGGTTGAAGTATGGATACCATCTCTTGCCCATTTTCCACAAGTAGGGCTTTTCCGCTTTTAATTAAAAAATGATTTCCACGAAAGCTCTCCACGTCGATTCTGCCGGGCAGGGCGAAGCACTTTTTTCCAAGAGAGTGCGCGTAATCCATCGTGATCATCGCCCCGCTTTTTATCGGAGCTTCCACCAGAAAACTGCCCGCAGAGAGAGCTGCGATCAGGCGGTTCCTTCGGGGGAAGAGGTGTTTTGCGGGCGGGGTTAGCATCGGGTGTTCGCTGATGACCGCTCCTCGCTGTGCAATCTCCTCCGCCAGCTTAATGTTCTCCTTGGGGTAGAGATCTGCAAGGCCGGAGCCGATGAAGGCGACGCTTCTTCCTCCTTTCAATGCGCCCATGTGAGCCGCTGTGTCGATGCCGCGCGCTAGCCCGCTTACCACAGTTAGCCCAAAGCGCGCCACCTCCTCGCTTATCTTAAAGGCTGCCTCTTTTCCATATAATGAGCAGATGCGCGTCCCCACAACCCCAACACCACCCTCATCTTCTGGAGCGAGCTTCCCCTTAATATAGAGGAGCGGTGGAGGGTCTGGCAGTTTAAGGAGAGCGGACGGGTAGCAGGGGTCTGTAAAGGCTAGAAGCTTTATCTTGTGACGAGTAGCCAGTTCGAGATCCTCTCTCCAGTCAGAGGCTGCCTCCCATCCCGCTAGCTGCGGATGCGCAAGTTTAAGCGCCTCCGCTGCCGAGCCCGCAGCTTTCACAAGCTTTCTTACCTCTGATGGCTTAAGTCTGTGTGTTAAAACAAGAAGCGCTTCACTCTCATGCATGCGCAAAGTTGTACATCATGCGACAATATTTTTCTTGAACATTTTTAAGAGAATAAGAGATATAAGTGATAATGAAAATACTCACTCTATTCTCTTTTTTTATGATGAGCGTGAATCTGCTAGTTGCAGATGAGGAGCTCTCTGAAACAGAGAAAGAGGCTTCTATCACAAAGGTTGTTGCTGGAAGCGGCGTCTGGCTAATTGAGCCTTCAGGAAGAGATGAAGGTGAAGAAAGCAGCCCTGCGATTCCCTCTTTGAGAGCAAATGAAACCGCAGATGAAGCGCGGCGAGAGACAGCTGCACAGCCTACTTCTCGAATCGCAAAAGAGAGAAAAAATAGTCTCAAATTCCGCGCCGCAGCCTTCTATCCGCAAGGCAGCCTCACAAGACAGATCTACGGCCGCTACTGGCCAGAGGGATCGATCGAGTTCGACCATCTCTTCAGTAAGCATTGGGCATTTTTTTTGAATGGAGCCTACACCCGCCGCAATGGACATAGCATCGGCGAGAGAGAGAAAACCACTATTACACTCGTTCCAGTCACATTGGGAATCAATGCAAAGTTCGGTGGCAGATGCGTCCATCCCTACCTGGGTCTTGGTGTTGGCGGGGCCTATGCACACTTTTTCAACGACTCTTCTTTTGTGAAGAGATATGAGAATAAGTGGGGCGTCGCCTCTATCGCTCAAGCGGGCATCGAGTTCGACCTTCGCGAGTGCCTCTTCTTCGACCTCTTTGCCGCTTACCGTTTCAACTGGTTCGCCTTCAACCATCATCATCCGCACAGGCTCACAGGCGGCGGAGATGTGGGCGCCAGCATCGGCTTCCGCTTTTAAATAAATTTGGGGAAAAATGAAACACACAAGGTTACTTTTTGCGACGCTGATTCTCTCTCTTTCTACGGCCGTATCGCTTTTTGCAGATGCAGCAGCTCCTGTGGAAGAGACGATGAGAAAAAACAGCATAAAGATAAGAGGTGCAGCTTTCTATCCCCAGGGCAGCCTTACCAGAAAGATCTATGGGAACTTCTGGCCAGAAGGCTCTATCGAATACGACTACCAGTTCTTCCGCCACTGGGCCGTCTTCGCCAATGGAGCGGTAACGCATAAAAGCGGCCATAGCGTAGGAGTAGGGCATAAAACTCGAATTACCCTCGTTCCTACAACAGTCGGTATCAATGCAAAAATAGGCGGCAGCTCCTGGTTCCATCCCTACCTGGGGATCGGAGTTGGTGCGGCTTATGTCCACTTCTTCAACGACTCTGATTTTATTCCCAAGCATACGCATAAGTGGGGCTTTGCCTCATTCTATCAGGCGGGGATGGAGTTTGATGTGAACAAGTGGTTCTTCGTCGACGTTCTTGCGGCCTACCGCTTCAACTGGTTCGGCTTCAACAACATGTCGCATAGACAGACCGGCGGCCTAGACCTCGGCGCAGGCCTCGGCTTCCGCTTCTAAAGAGAAGCGCGCTCTTCTTCCGGTTGACGGAAATAAACTTTGCCAGATAGGCTCTCTATTTATGAGAAATCTGAAAGCGAAGTGGCTTCTTCTTCTGCCGATTGTCGCCCTGGGACTATTTTTCCTATTCAGAGGAGAGGGAGCTAGCCCCCTTTCAAAAAAGTGGCAGGAGTGCCGTGACTTTGAACTTCTCATGGGGAAGCAGACCTTCCGTTGGAACTATGTTCAGACGCGAGAGGATAAAGAGACGCTCGGTTTTTTCAAAAAGCTCTATGAAAAGAATTTTGAAAAAGCTCTTCTTCCCTCCGAAGCCCTAAAGATTCCCAAAACGCTTCACGTTGTTTGGCTCGGACCTAAAGAGTTCCCTCCAGGTTCTGTGAAAAATATCGCCTCATGGATCGACAGGCACCCCTCGTGGACAGTCAAGTTCTGGACCGATATCGACCGCGCGGCTCCCCATCCCGCAATGCAGAAGGTTTTAGTAGAAGATTGCCACCTTCCCAATCTGCTCTCTAACTACTTTTTATCAGACAATTTTTGCGAGCGTTCCGAGCTTCTGCGCTACGAGATTCTTCTTGCAGAGGGCGGGCTCTATATTGACCACGACCTCCTCTGCAATGCAAATTTTGAGCCTCTCAACGCCGCGTATGACTTCTACTGCGGGCTTGAAGAGCTTGCTCCCTCGATTTTAAGCTCATCTCTCTTTCCTGGAACGCACATCATCGGATCGAGAGCTCAGCATCCTGTTCTTGCCGCTGCGATCGACTGGGTGAAAAGGCGCTGGCAGCAGCTTGAAGCCGACTATCCTGGAAGCGACCCCCTATCTGTAATGAACCGCGTTAAGCACCGCTCCTTTTATGCTCTCAATGAGGGGATCCATCAGAAGATCGACCGAGATAGGAACGTAGATATCGTGCTTCCCTCTGCGTTTTTTAGCCAAAAAGTAGCATCAGAGCACGCTTTTGCAACACACTCTCATGAAGGGGTCTGGCTAAAGCAGGAGAGCTCTTCCGAGAAGAAGCTCATTCAAGATAGCGAGGAGATTTTAAGCAGGGTTGCGACGACAGAACTCCTGCTCATCATGATGACCGGCTTCTGCGGCCTTCTTATGCTGGCTCTTGTCATCACATACAGGAGAGCAAGCCATGCGTAATAGCCTCATTTTGCTTGCTTGCATTCTTAGCCTGATGAGCGCCTGCTCTGGCGATAAGAAGCCAGTGGATAAATCGAAAGAGGAGTTCTACTCCCTGATGGGTGATGGAACCAAACACTGGAGTCACATCGTTCAGCAAGAGGATCGCTCTTTTTTAGAAGCGTGCAAACGCGTTTATGAGAAGAGTTCAAAGGAGCTGGCATCAGCCCGAAGAAGCGTAAAAATCCCCAAGACAATCCACTTCATCTGGCTAGGGCCTAAAGCTTTTCCTCCCGAATCCGTGGAGAACGTCCGCATGTGGATGGCCCAGAATCCCGATTGGACAGTGAAGTTCTGGACGGATCGCGATCGGCCAACTCCTTGCCGAGGGATGCAGAAGGTGTTTGTCAAAGATTTTAACTTCTCCCGCTTGGGACACTGCTACATCCAGTCGCAGAATTATGGAGAGAAGTCGGATATCCTTCGCTATGAGATCTTGAATCAGGAGGGTGGAGTCTACGTCGATCACGATGCGAACTGCCTCCAGCCCTTCTTGCCACTGCACACCGCCTACGATTTCTACTGCGGCCTAGAGACGCCGCACGAGCCTTTTGTAGGCCAGAGCGTCACCTGTGGAAATGGCGTCATCGGTTCAAGACCTAACCACCCTGCACTGCGCAAAGTGATCGATCTAATTGCCCAGCACTGGGAAGGACTTGGCAAAAAATATCAGGGAAGAGATAGCTACTCTCGGACAGAGGTCGTCATGCAGCGCACCTATATCGCGCTGACCAATGCTTTAAAAGAGGATATTTTGAACCGCGATAGTAACGTCGATATCGTTCTTCCTGCCTCCTATTTCTTTGCTAAAAGCGGCATGCCCTCGCTCTACTCAAAACACTTCTATGCAACTGCCTGGTCGGATCAGAAGGTGAAGAGCAGCGCTGGAGAGAAGTTCGTTCAGAAAAAGATGGATAAGATCTCGCAAAAGACCAGCAACATGCGAATTCTCGCTTTTCTGCTTCTCGCATGCAACCTATCGCTTGCTGCAGCTCTAATCTGGCAATTGAGAAGAGGCGATGTCAAAAAGGCGTAAACTTCTCATTGTTCTCTGCGCTTTTACAGTCTGCTTAAGTGCAGGAGCTCTCTTTCTCGGCATCAAGAAGCCCTCGCAGGCGCAAGCTCAGATCCAGAAGAGTGGCGCAGAGGATTTTGAGAGCTTGATGGGAAGAGGCTCCCCTTCTTGGAGTTACATTCAGACAAAAGAGGATTTTGAGAACCTGCGGTTTTTCAAAGCTCTCTACGATTCTAAGAAGAGCCTTCTTTCAGAGAAGAGCCAGCGCGAAAATCGCATTCCTAACACACTCCATCTCATCTGGCTCGGCCCGAAGCCTTTTCCTCGCGAGTCGGTCGAGAACGTCCGTGGATGGATTGCAAAGCATCCTGGATGGACTATCAATTTTTGGACAGATAGAGAGAGACCCCTTCCCTGCCCGGGGATGAAGCTCAAGCTGGTGCGCGACTTTAATTTTTTGATGCTCGAGAGCTGCTATCACAAAACCGACAACTATGGCGAGAAGTCGGATGTTCTCCGCTACGAGATCCTCTATCAAGAGGGGGGCGTCTACGTCGATCACGATGTGAAGTGTTTTAAATCCTTCGATTCGATGAACCTCGCTTATAATTTCTACTGCGGCATGGATATGCCCTACATGAGCAGCTTGCCCTCGTGTGTTTTCCCCACAAATAATCTAATCGGGATCTCGCCTGGACACCCCATTCTGAAAACATGCATGACCTCGCTTAAAAAAGAGTGGGATCAGATCGAAAAAGATTACCCAGGCACCGCGCGTGATGAGGTGCTAAACCGCGTCCTCCACCGCACCTTCCTCCTTTTTGGCAATGCGATTAAAGAGTCTAACAATCAAGAGGGACGCCAGGATATCGTCTTCCCCGCCTTCTACTTCGATGCACCCACAGAAAAAGAGGCGATGTGGGCCTACCACCTCTATGCTGGTCAGTGGTTTGAAGATGAGAGTAAATTTGAGAAGATGGTGCGCGAGCGTCTGATGGTGATTACCAAAAAATCGAATAAACTCTTTCTCGTTGTGGGAGCGATCGGAGCTTTAAATCTGATCGGCCTCAGCATCCTCTTCACACTCTTCTACAAAAAGCGCCATGTCCTCTGATCTTCTCTCGCTTAATCAGAGAGGGATTCTTCCTGCTCCTTCTGAAAGTGAAGCAGAGTTTTTAAAACGCATAGAAAACTCCGAAGAGGAAGAGGAGATTAACACTCTTCTTTCGCAAGAAGAGTGGAGAGATGCGCACCAGTCTACACGCACGCTTTTTGGCTTCTCTGCCGACTGGGTAAAGGCGTTCTACAGCAGAAGCCGCCTTCCTTTTTGGCAGGGCGCCGTAACCTGGCTTGGCAATCCGCCCCTAATTCAACTCCATCCCAAGTTTAAGAGCGGCTCCTATTTTGGATTTTATAAGCGCAGCGAAGTGCTTGCGCATGAGGCTGTGCATGCGGTGCGTACACCTCTTCTTTCCAATCGTTTCGAAGAGCACTTTGCCTATCTCACTTCAGAGAGATCATGGCGCAGGTGGCTAGGCCCTCTTTTTCGCACCTCATTTGAAGGAAGCCTCTTTCTTTTCACGCTGCTTCTTGCCGTATGCGCAAGTTACGCTGCGATCTGGATTCCTGCTCTAGAGAGAATTGCTATTCTTCCCTGGCTTCTACTGGCAGCTCTCCTTCTTCGGCTGCGATCGGACCATCGAATCTTTAAAAAGTGTGAAAAAAACTTGAGAGCGATACTCCCAAAACCCGAAGAGGCGCTCTTTGTGATGGTCCGTTTAACGGATGAAGAGATCGTAACTTTTTCAAAGCTCGCTCCTTCAGAAATCTTGCACTCCATAGAGAAGCAGAAGAAGCTCTCCCTCCGCTGGAAAATACTAGTAGTCGCCTACTTTAAAAGTGATTCTTGCGGGCGGTAGCGGAGGCGATTCTTAGCGCTTTTCTATACTTAGTGACTGTGCGTCTTGCAACAGGGATCCCTTCGCGCTGAATGCGCTTTGAGAGAGCCTGATCTGAAAGGGGAGAGTGTTTATCCTCTTTTTCCACGAGTGCGCGCAAGATCTCTTTCACCTGTTCTGAGGAGACTTCAGCGCTGCTCTCTTTTTGGATAGAGTGGGTGAAGAAGCTGCGCAGAGGTAGAAGCCCCTGCCTGCAGAGAACATACTTGCTCGAGACTGCGCGGACAATCGTCGAGTGGTGAAGCGAAAGCGCTGTTGTTAGCTCTTGCATCATTAGAGGAAGAGGCGCGCTGGTCTCTCCGTTTAAAAATGCCGCCTGTTTTTTAATCAGAAAAGCGCCGATCTCTTGGAGTGTTTTACGTCTTTTTTCCAGGATCCGCTCGAGCCACCTTGCCGCGGCAATCTGGCGTCTAAAGAAACGATTCTCTTGCGAAGGATTCTCGCTCGCATCAAGAAAAACGGGAGCCACGCGAAAGGAGGGAAGAGCCTCCTCGTTAACCTCTACCTTCCACTCCTCTTCCTCTTTCGAAAGAATTAGATCGGGGATGATGGGCTGAACGGGATCGAGATTAAAACGCGAAGCGGGATGTAGATCTAAGTTTGCAATCTCCTGGAAGATCGCTTTTTGAAGCTCTTCACTTGTGCAGCCAAGTTTTTTTTGGAGAAGAGGGAGGCGATTGTGGACGAGCTCTTCAAAATGAAGCTCAATCAGAGAGTAGGCAAGAGTATGTTCTTTTCCCTTCAAACACAGCTGAAGAAGAAGAGACTCTTTTAAACTGCAGGCTGCAACGCCTGGAGGATCAAATGTTTGAACCTTGCTGAGGACGAGCTCGGCAAGGCTAAGCTCATCTTTAGAGAAGAGTGTAGAGAGAGGTGTGCTGAGAAAGCCTCTCTCATCTAGATTCCCGATTAATAGCTCTGCAACCTTGAGCTCTTCTGGAGAGAGCGCCATCTCTGCTTGGACCATGAGGTGTGCAAAGAGAGAGAGCTCATGCATCTGCTCTTCGAAAAGCGGGGCTTCAGACTCTTGATCCACCATCTCAAACGCTCCAGGCCGATTCTGGTCGAAGTCGAGCTCTTTTTCCTCCTCTTCATCTATCCGATCTTCATATTCCAAAACCGGGTTCTGCTCGATCTCGTTTTTTAACCAGTGTTCGAGCTCCATGATGGGCATCTGCAAGACATGAAAAGCCTGCTGCATTGCCATGGAGAGAAGGAGATTCTGGTTTTGGCGAACGCCGACTTGCGGGAGTTGTCCCAATAAAAGGTTATTCATGTATACTTATGTAGATTACGAAAAATACGCGCTCTTATTTTTTTAATAGAGTGAATTAAAGAATGAATCAAGAAAATAATAGAAAGAGATCGGTCGTTTTAAGTTGTTTGGGTTTGGGAGATGGATTAATTTCGCTTATTCTCTCGAACAACCTGCATCTGAATGGCGATCACGTAACGACTTACCACCCATTTCTCTCGGGAATGCAGAGCTGGTTTCCCGGCCTTCCTATTCGTCCATTTCCCGCTCTTGAGGAGCTTTCAATAGAGCTTGAGCAGTGTGCGCGTATTTTTATTTTTTATGAGAAGTCCCCCTGGATGCAGGCGATTATCGCCCACTGCGAACTCAACCATCCAAAAAAAACCACCATTCTGAATCCAATTGCAACCCCCAACACCGACTACCGCTACTGGGAGAATGGAAAGTTTGATGGGAATCTTCCGTTTGCAGACAACCTCTATCTTTTCTGCAGAGATCAGCTGAAGTTAGAAAAGACGAGCAAGAGCAATGGAATCCATCCTCCTGCCGAAGCTGCACACGGACGCTATCCTAACCGAGTTCTGCTCCATCCCACGAGTTCGCGCCCAGGCAAGAACTGGCCTGAAGAGAAGTTTATCAAACTCAACGAGCGTTTGAAGAAGTTGGGATATAGGCCGGTCTTTATTCTCACAGAGCAGGAGAAGAAGAGCTCCTCTCTATTTTCAGATCCCACATTGGAGGCGCCTCTTTTTCACTCGCTAGATGAGTGCGCTCACTACATTTATGAATCTGGTTACATGATTGGAAACGATTCTGGAATAGGGCATCTCGCCTCCTGCCTTAACATTCCAACGCTCACTATCTGCCGCAATGCGCTTACCGCCAAATTCTGGCGCCCCGCATGGACAAAAGGGGAGGTTCTCTTCCCGCCGCTCTGGATCCCCAACCTCAAAGGTCTACGCCTGCGCGACAAGCACTGGAAAAAATGGATCACCGTCGACCAAGTCATCGCTCGCTTCCTTAGAGCTAGGCCGAGGGCCTAGCTCTGAGGAAAAAAAGAGCGCTCGGAAGAGCCCGCCGGGGGGAAGAGCGCTCGGAGAAGAAATGGACGTCAACGGACGGGAATGGACAGGAAACGGACGAGAACGGACACGCGCCGAAGAAAGAATTCTTTCCCTTTCTCTTGCCCGCCTGTCCATTTTCGTCCGTTTCCTGTCCGTTTTCGTCCATTAATGTCCATTTTTCCGGCGGGCTCTTCCGAGCGCCCCCGAGCAAGCCGTGCAGAGCATGGCTTATGCTACGGGGACGAGTTTGGCGAACTTGGCGATGAGGGTGCGTCGGGCATTTGCCTGTGGAAAGAAGAGATCGTAGGTAAGCCCGTAGGAGGTCTGGTAGCTTCTTTCGATGATGCCCACTCCGAAGTCGCGGTGGAGAACCTCTTGGCCAACAGCAAAGCCGCTCTCTTCTTCGAAGGGATCGATCTCCCTTTCAGGAGCAGCCCTCTTGTGGTAGAGCTGGACGTAGTTCGAGGGAATCTCTTCGAGAAACCGGCTCGGGTTCATGTTGCGAGGAACGCCCCAGAGGAAGCGGTAGCGTGAAGAGGTTAGATAGAGAAACTCTCTTGCGCGCGTCATGCCCACGTAGCAGAGGCGCCTCTCCTCTTCGAGGGCTTCGGAGCTCCCCAGCGAGTTCGCATGAGGGAAGAGCTCCTCTTCCATGCCCACGATGAATACTAGAGCAAACTCGAGCCCTTTGCTATTGTGCAGAGTCATGAGTCGCACAGCAGGGATGTCCTGATTCTTGTCGTCGTGCGCGCTCTTCAATGAGAGCTCTTCCAAAAAGGCAGCTAAGGTGGGTTTGTCGGTCTCGCGCTCCCATTCCGCGGCTTTGGAGACGAGCTCTTCCAGGTTTTCGCGACGCTCTTGATAGGTCTCTGGATCCTCTTTCAGCATCTCGATGTAAGAGGAGCGCTCAATGGCGTGAGAGACAAGCTCGTGAAGCGGCACTTTGAGCTGGACCATCTCTCTTAAACTCTGAATGAGAGAGACATAGCTCTTGAGGCCATCATACTGCCTCTGGCTTAGCTTGAAGTCGCCTCTTCTCTCCACAAGCGCCATGCATGCCGAGAGGATGTCAACACCGCTCTCTTGTGCAAATGTGCGGAGCGAAGCGATCGTCGCCTCGCCAAAGCCACGCTTGGGAAGATTGATCGTGCGCGCAAACGAGATGAAATCACTTCCGCCTAGAGTTAGTCTTAAAAAGGCGAGAATGTCCTTCACCTCTCTTCTCTGATAGAAGGAGAGGCCGCCGATAATTACGTAGGGGATTCTCTCTCTCAGGAGAGCATCCTCAAATGCGCGCGATTGGAAGTGGGTGCGGTAGAAGATCACACAGTCGCTTAGCGAGAGCATCTCATCTTCGTGATGCTTTTTTAAGCGCTTCATGACGAAATCCGTCTCGGCGCGCTCATTCTCAGCAACGAAGATCCCGACCTTCTCTCCCTCGCCGCGGTCGCTCCAGAGATTTTTCTCAAAGCGCCCCGTGTTGTTCTCAATGAGGGCATTGGCAGCATCGAGGATGTTCTTCCGGCTGCGGTAGTTCTGTTCTAAGGAGATGATCTTAGCTCCAGGGAAGTCGCGCTCGAAGTTTAAAATGTTGTGCACGTCAGCGCCGCGCCAGGAGTAGATCGACTGGTCCGGATCTCCCACTGCAAATACGTTTTGATGCTTATCGGAAAGAAGTTTTGTAAGAAGGTATTGAGCTGTATTTGTGTCTTGATACTCGTCGATTAAGACGAATCTCCAGCGCTTCTGATACCTCTCCAAAATTTCTGGGAAGGTGCGGAAGAGTTTGACCGAGAGAAAGAGAAGATCATCGAAATCGAGAGCATTATACTCTTTAAGCTTCTGCTGATAGAGGCGATAGAGAGAGCCTGTGAAATCATCCTCTTCGGCCACTTTTTCAGGTTCTAAAAGCTGGTTTTTTGCTGTAGAGATCTGCAGCTTTGCCGTTTTTAGGAAGCTCTTCTCCTCTTTGCAGTGAAGCGCAATTAGACACTCCTTTAAAACCTTCTCACTATCATCCTCATCGAAGATCACAAAATCGCGCTGAAAGCCCAATGCATCGATCGACTCCCGCAGAATCTTCGCGCACAAGCTGTGGTAGGTGCTCGCCTGCACCGACTGGTGCGTGAGTTTATGAATTCTCTCGCGCATCTCGCCAGCTGCCTTGTTGGTAAAAGTAACAGCGAGAATATCTGAAGCGGGAACGCCCAAGCTTAGAAGGTGGGCGATGCGGAAAGTGATGATCCGCGTCTTCCCAGACCCTGCGCCAGCCAGAACAAGAGCTGGGCCCTCGATATGGTTTACCGCTTCCTGTTGTTGTGGATTCAATCCTTCAGACATGAGATGAATTCTATACAAAGTTTGACAAAAAAAACAGAGTCAAGAAATTATGTTAACGACTCTGAACTCCGGATCGACAATGTCTAAGAAGCACAAACTCGTCTCGCGCTCTTTCTGGTCTTTTCCAGCGATGCGCTTCCCATTCTCCCTCTTCGATGAAGAGGAGGAGGGGTGGCTGCAGGAGTTCTCCGACGCTTCTGGTCTCTCCGTTTCTGAAGATGAGCAGAGCATCTACATTGAGGCCGCAGTGCCCGGCATCAAGCCCGAAAATATCGAAACCACCTTCGATAAGGGTCTTCTCTGGATAAAAGCCGAGAGAAGAGAAGAGGATAAAGGCAGGAAGTTCTATCGTAGAGCTGTAAATGTCTTCTCGTATCGCATCGCCGTTCCAGGCAACATCGACGAGAGCCGCCAGCCCGAGGCGACCTGCAGAGATGGCATCCTCACAATCGCCTTCCCCAAAGCGCAGAAAGCGCTCTCCAAAAAGATTCCCGTAAAAGCCACAGTATAAATTTAGCAGTCGCGGTTTGTGTTTGCTAAAATGGTGGTTTGGTTCCTTGACAAAAAACGGGGAGAGCTCTACGATCTTGCTTTCATTTGTAAGATTTTAAAAATTTTTTGGGAGAGTACCTATGGCATTCAAGAAGATCAGACCTTTAGGCAATCGCGTGCTCGTTAAACGCTCCGAGGCAAAAACTTCAAAGGGCGGCATCATTCTTCCGGATTCTGCAAAAGAAAAACCGAAACAGGGCGAAGTGGTCGCAGTGGGTCCTGGCAGAACGGATGAAGAGGGAAAAGTGCACGCTATGGGCATCCAAGTGGGCGACAGAGTGCTCTTTTCAGCCTATGCTGGAAGCGAAGTAAAAACAGATGATCTCTCTACGGACTACCTCATTATGTCAGAAGATGACATCCTGGGCGTTCTAGCATAACTAAAAAAGATTAATACAGGAGTCGAATGCTTATGGCAAAGATGATGCAATTCAACGAAGAGGCTCTAAAGTCTATTCTCAAAGGGGTGAAGACTCTTGCGAAAGCGGTTATTGTGACACTAGGTCCTAAGGGACGCAATGTCGTCATCAACAAAGGGATGGGACAGCCTCTCTCTACAAAAGATGGCGTCACCGTCGCAAAAGAGATCTCGCTGAAAGATAAGTTTGAGAACATGGGAGCGCAGCTCGTTAAAGAGGCCTCTTCTAAAACTTCGGACGTCGCTGGAGATGGAACTACAACTGCGATCGTTCTTGCAGAGGCGATCTATAGCGCTGGTGTAAAAAACGTGATTGCGGGCGCAAATCCGATGAGCGTGAAGCGCGGAATCGAGAAGGCTGTTGAGAAGATGTGCGAAGCTCTTTCAGCTCTCGCTACTCCTGTAAAAAACCCTGAAGAGATCAAGCAGATCGCTACGATCTCTGCAAATAATGATGCTGATATCGGCGCAATCATTGCTCTTGCGATGGAGAAAGTGGGTAAGGATGGAACGATTGCGATTGCTGAAGCCAAAGGGATCGATACAACTCTCGATGTGGTAGAGGGGATGCAGTTTGATAAAGGCTACGTCTCTCCCTACTTCATCACAAATCCAGAAAAGATGACCGCCGAGCTAGAAAACGCGCTAATCCTGATTACAGATAAGAAGCTCTCGAATGTTAAAGACCTCGTTCCATTTCTTGAGAAGGTCATGGAAAAAGGACAGAAGCCGCTTCTTATCATCGCAGAAGATATCGATGGCGAAGCCTTAGCAACTCTTGTGGTTAACAAGCTGAAGGCGGGTCTTCCAGTTTGCGCAGTGAAGGCGCCAGCTTTTGGAGATCGACGCAAAGCAGTTCTGCAGGATATTGCGACTCTCACAGGCGCAACTGTCGTCACAGAAGAAGTTGGCCTCAAATTAGATGAAGTTGGTTTAGAAGTTCTTGGAAAAGCAAAGAAGATCAAAGTCTCCAAAGAAGAGACGACGATTATCGATGGCGTGGGCGATCAGAAAAAAGTTCAGCTCCGCGTTCAAGAGCTGCGCGCTGAGATCGCACGCTGCACATCCGACTACGACAAGCAGAAGCTCGAAGAGCGCCTTGCGAAGCTCGCAGGTGGTGTGGCTGTAATCAACGTCGGTGCTGCCACAGAATCTGAACTTAAAGAGAAGAAAGCCCGTGTAGAGGATGCTCTCCATGCGACGCGCGCGGCGGTTGCTGAAGGGATCGTCCCTGGCGGTGGCGTTGCGCTTCTGCGTGCTGTAAAGTGCCTCGATAAGCTCGTTGTTTCAGGCGATGAGAAGATCGGAGTGGAGATCATTCGCGCTGCAGCTTTTGCTCCAGCAATTGCCATTGCGACTAACTGCGGAAAGCAGGGCAACGTGATCGCAGAGAAGATCTTCGAAAAAGAGGGCGCTTGGGGCTACAACGGCCTTACAGACCAGTTCAGCGACCTCTTGAAGGATGGAGTCGTAGATCCAGTTCTCGTGACCAAGAGCGCGCTCACAAATGCAGCGTCGATCTCAGGTCTACTCGTCACCATCGCAGCCATGATTACCGAGAAGCCAAAACCAAAATCTCAAAATGCAGCTCCTTCAATGGATGGCATGGACGGAATGGGTGGTATGGGCGGAATGGGAGGCATGATGGGCGGTATGGGTGGAATGGGAATGATGTAAGAGGCGCTCTTCTCTTCCGCGCGCTTGTTTACTTTAGGAAAGAGAGGGCTAGCCAGCCCTCTCTTTCTTTTTCATGGGCGAGCTTCCAGCCCCATTCATGGGCTAGGTTCAAGTAGTGGTCTCGCTGTGTGGCTAGAATACCTGAGGCGATGATCTGCTCTGCTTGAGTGAATAGATTTTTATACATCTCCTTTGCGATCTGCTGCTCCGAGGAGATCATATTCAGAAGAATAAGGAGCGGCCCCTTGAGAGCAGGAGGGCTGGTGGAAGGAAAAAATTCTACCCCTTCTTCAGCGCCATTGACTTTCGCATTCTCCCGGGCGTGAACAACGGCGTCTGGATCGATATCGATGCCGATGCACTGCGTGGCGCCTAGTAGCCACGCGGCAAGAGTTAAAATGCCGCTTCCAGAGCCGATATCGACAAGCATCTTGCCCTTTACCTCAGGAGCCATCGATTCGAGCATGAGGCGGGTAGTGGGATGGGAGAGATCCCCAAACCCGGGCCCAGGCTTGAGGCGTAGAGGGGGCTCTGCTCCATACCTCTTGAGGTCGATATGGGCGTATCCCTTTTCAAAATTCGGGGCAAACTGCTCCCACTGCTTTGTCCAATCGATCATATTGAGGATATTGTTGCTGAAAATGGGATAGTTTGCCATCCTAGATAGCCTGAGTCGCTCTACTTCGCACCGGTAGCTCAGCTGGATAGAGTACACGGCTACGAACCGTGAGGTCAGAGGTTCGAATCCTCTCCGGTGCAAATTTATGATTTTACAGATCTTTTCTGCAGGTCCTCTAGATACAAATACCCTTTTAATTGGATGCTCCGAGACGCACAAAGGGGCAGTTATCGATGTGCCCTTTGCAAGTGCGCACACCCTGGTAAAACGAGCTCGCGAACTCTCGCTCACAGTTGAAAAAATTTTACTGACACACTCTCACTGGGATCATATCGGCGAGGTCGCTCTTCTGAAGAGCGAGCTAAAGGCTCCTGTCTATATCCACGAAGAGGATAGAGGGAATTTAGAAAAGCCGGGTTCCGACCAGCTCCCCATGATGTTTCCCATGCAGGGGGTAGTCCCCGATGGCCTCTTAACCGACGGCCAGGTGATTATGGTGGGAAAATTGGAGATCCACGTGATCCATACGCCTGGACATACACCAGGATCGGTCTGCTTCTATCTGCCCAAAGAAGCGGTCCTAATTTCAGGAGATACTCTCTTTCGCGGCTCAATTGGAAATTTGAGCTTTCCCACTTCTTCTGCAAAGCGTATGTGGCCTTCTCTAAAAAAACTGGCAGCTCTTCCTTTGGAAACAAGGGTCTATCCAGGCCACGGAGAGAGCACGACGATCCGTGCCGAAAGCTGGCTTGAAGATGCGGAGAAGAAATTTGGCTATTTTAAATAGCATTTGCTCGAAATGCGGACGTGAACTATTTTTTCGATTTTTGAGGCAACTATGAGATACACCACCTTTTCTTTGATTGTGATGATGACAAGCGGGGTCTGCTGCGCAAGTGAGCTAAACTACTCAGATGCCGCCCAGATCTCAGAGCATTTAGAGATTGCCAAGGAGCGGCTGCTTCGCGTCTCAGGACAGGTGGCGGATGAAGAGCAGCGGGAAAAGCTGCTTCTTGTAGGCGCCTACTTAGAAGAGGCCTCTAAAGAGATCGATCAGACTCTCTCTACAAGAAATGATCAGAAGGCCCTTTTATTCGATACAGCGCAAGCGGAGAGGTTCTCACTGGGTGATGATGAGGATGAGGATCTTGAAGATCCATTTTTAGCGCCCTCCGATCTCCCTCCTAGTGCTGATGCCGATATCGCCGATTTTTCTCAGCTTCCGCTGCACGAGTGGGAGAAGCAGACAATCGCGTATATTCTCACTTCGATGTCAGATAAGAACGTCTTTCAGCTTCTCATAGACAAGAAAGACATGGAGAGAAAGGGAGATAAGATCAACCACGTGCATCCATTGAGGTTTATCGGATATGCATGTTCAGATCTTAAGCTGAAGCGCGCGCTTAAGCTGATTAAAAAGAACGGCTTTAAGTGGGATAACCTCATCGATGGATTCTCGCGTAGGCTCAGAGAAGAAGCGACTAGAAACAACGTCCAGAGATTCATTCCTGGATTTGCTGAACTTTTAAATGTAGAAGTAAAAGACGTAACCCCCTTTATCCAGAGATTGGATTGCGATGGGCTTGTTCGCTTTCTCATAGGAAATTAAGAGGGTGTCTACAAAGTCAGAAACTTTGATTTTTTAAGGTTTTTGGGAAGAATTTAAATTGTTTTTCGCAGGATATACTTGAGAAAGTAGGCCAAGAAAGACAATTTATAGTCTGCCGAAAAGACTAAAAAAGCATGTTGCTGCCTTTGTAGACACCCTCTAAGAAGAGTTAAATGAAAAATATTTTTTCTCCAAAAAGAGTTAACTACCTCTATTTCGGATTTCTATTTTTCTGCCTTGCTCTGGTTCATTCTGCCCACGTTCTTCTTCTTGAGAAGATCCCCCAAATCAGTCAGCTCGCCTTCCTGGTGGACGTGATTCTTCAGAGTTTTCTTGAGGCGCTCTTTCTCCTCGTTATCGCGGTAGTGGTGAGACACTACCTTCCGCGATTCTTGTTTTTTGCCTACATCGCGCTAACTTTTCTACTGCTCGTTGCTCAGCTGATCGATTTTTTCCTCATTCGTCTGATGGATATGACGATCTGGTTTGCAATGTCGCTGATGTTAGACGAGAGCTTGAGCAACTTTCTTGAGATTCTAAAGTCTAGCAACGTGCCCCTCTCTGTATGGGCGGTAGCTGGGACAATTGCAGCCGTTCTTCCTTTTATTGGAGTGCTCCTCTTTGTTTTATGTGAAAAGTTAGAGAAGAAGAGAGAGTTTTTTACCTCTATTACCAAGCTTGTTCAGCTCACCTGCGCGGTCGTTGCGGTCTTAGCTGTATGGGACCTCTCAACAGTACTTCCTCTTACGGCTTCTACGTACGAGAATTTAAGAAAGACGCTCCCTCTTAAAGAGACGGTTTTCGCACCAAACTATGAGAAGATTCCCGTTCGCCCCTTTCTTCCCAAGGAGAATATTGGCAGCGGAGAGCTTGGTAGCACCATTCCACTGACAGCTGTGCACAAGCCGGATATCTTCATTTTTGTTATCGAGAGTTTAAGGGATGACTTTATTACTCAAGAGATCTCTCCTCATCTAGCAAGCTTCAAAAAAGAGAACGTCTCTTTTGATCTTGCCCTCTCAAGCGCAAATGCGACGCACCTCTCCTGGTTTTCGCTCTTCTACTCGAAATTTCCCTTCCACTGGACAAAGAGCACCTTTGAACATCGGAAGACGGGCAGCCCTGCTCTAAAAGCATTAAAAGAGCTCGGATACACCCTGAATGTATACTCCTCTGCGCGACTCTGCTTTTATGAGATGGATGAGAAGCTCTTCGGTGAGAAGCGCTCTCTTGTCGACCGCTTCTTTGTTTTTGGACACGGAGCGGAGATCCTCCCTTATCAGAGCGATGAGAGGACGATGGAGAAGCTCATGGAGGAGATGCGGGCGAGGAAGGAGATAGGAGGACAGGTGCATATCATCTTTCTAGAATCGACACACTTCGACTACAGCTGGCCGCAAGAGACTGCTTCTCCGTTTCTGCCTATCGTGGAGAAGATCGACTACTTAAAATTCTCCTATTCTGAGCAGGATCTCGAGCTCATTAAAAATCGCTACCGCAATTCGATCCATTATGTCGATGGTCTATTTGGGAAGTTTTTACAGGTACTGAAGCAGACAAAGAATGATGATAAGGCGGTCGTTGTGGTCACAGCCGACCATGGCGAAGAGTTTTTCGAAGATGGCCACCTCTTCCACGCCTCAACTCTTAACATCGCCCAAACTCATGTACCTCTCTATTATAAATTTGGAGATGGCAGCCAGCTTCCTGCTGCCTCTCCGACCAGGCTCACCTCTCATATCGACATCTTCCCCACTCTATTTCACTATCTACTAGGCACAGACCGCCCTCTCTCTCATCTCCAAGGAGAGTCCATTTTTAAAGCGCACAGATGGCCCTACGCAGTAAGCGCTCGCTACAATGGGGAGAGAGATCCAAAGGAGTTTCTAGTGCATAGCGGAAAGAAGGTGCTTACTCTCCGAATGGAAGAGGATCCCGAATTCTCAAAATCGCAACTCTCCGTCTTGTCAGTAAAAGATCGTTATGGCGAAAATAACCAGAGTAACTTTTCAGTGATGCTTGAAGAGTTTGACTCAGCATTGGAAACCGTTTTCTCAAAATAAGAGGATCCTCTGCTGAAACGCACAATCTTTTTTCTTCTTTTTATGGGCCGAACGTTTTTTGGATTCACTGTTGAACAGGGCACAGAAAAACAGGAGAGCTCCTGGCAGGGCACGCTTAGGACCTCCTTTGTAAAAAATCTAGACAAGATGCTCTCCGTGATTTTCGACGAGGCGTCCCGCACTTATGCTGTTTTGCAGACAGCAAAAGCCCAACCATTTGAAAATACGCACCCTGAGCTTCAAAGGTTCAACGCTGAGTGCAACTACTTTTCCGAAGAGCATCCAATTGTAGGAAAAGTGACTGAGGAGGAGAGCGATATCGCCCTCACACAAGAGGCGCTAAACGAGATACATGAGAAGGTAGAAGATCCTTTTCAGCGAGAGATAATGACTGCTGAAGTTGTCACCAAAGTCCTCGCTTATCGAGAGTTGAAAGAGGGACAGATCATTGCGATACCAACCCTTGATGCAAACTCTAAACCCAAGCTCACCTCCTATCTGGTTGATGCAGTACTTGACCTCTGGCACGGCATGCCCGCCTTTGGACTCCTTCCCTATCAAGGCGAGGAGGGGATTCCTATTCTCCTCTTCCGCGGAACGGACTTCTCGCTCGTTACAGAACGCGGCTGGGCTTCTGTGATCAGCGATCTAGAGATTTACGATCCCGGTCTTCGCGCTTTTGAACAGGGAAGAGAGAAGATTCATGAGTGGCTCGAGAAGGCGGAGGCTGTCTGCTGCAAAGCGCGCATCATGGGATTTAGTCTTGGAGGGATTCTCACAGCTTACACCGTTCTCTATGAAGATAAGCTAGTTAACCAAGAGAAGACCTCATTCTCTTTCAATGCGCCTGGCGTCTCACGAGACATTCTCCGTGAGTGGGAGGAGAGAAGAGCTCTTCCAACTCTCACCTCTTTTGTCTCGCAAGGGGATGTGATTCCCAAATATGGCAGGCTGCTTAAAAACACACTTCTCTTTTCGCAAGAGGAGTTCCCAGCGCCTCTTGCAGGGCACACGAATTTAGTTACATTTTCGAATTTTTTTTATTTGCAACCAATTGACATTCTAAGAGAAAATACTACACGCAAGTTTTAATATTCTTTGAAGGAGAATATGAGCGAAGCGTGTACGATTGCCCCTCTATGCTGCCTTCCCCAACAGATTGATTTTCTGCCCCTGGCGCAAGCTCTTGCTCCCGACTCTCTAATTAAACTCCATAGTAGAGACGCAGATGTAAGAGCTCTTACTGAAGGCGAGCTCAATTTTATCGAGAGGGAGATCCTTCCAAGGCTCTTTGCTCAGCTGATAACCTGTCTTGCTCTGCTTAATGCCGCCGGCAATCTCATTCTTTCGGGCGCCTTTTTTCTCTCATATCCAATTCATCTCGTCCTTTCAGATAATAGCGTATGTACAGCGGTCTTTGATAAGGCGATGCAGAATCTCGAGATCAGCGTGCTAGATGCGGCGTCAGGTGTGCGTTTTGTCTACGCTTGGGCGCTTCCTACAGAGATCTTAAACGAAGCTTTCTCAGACACAGAGATCGAACAGAAGCTAGATCCAGTCACAGAAGACCCACCAGCAGCAGCAATTGTCGAGGAGGCTCCAGAAGCTGAACTACCCACCTTTCACGATGGAGATGAGGGCCCAACTTTTCATGTTGCCAGCCCTCCAAGTGAGCCGCAAGATGTGGATCCAGTCCCTCGTATTGCCAGTCCCCCAAGTGAGCTGCAAGATGGTCCCACCTTTCACATCGTTAGCCCTCCAAGCGAGGCGCAGAGTCCGACTTCAGCAGCAGCAGCGGCTGCAGCTCAAGCAGCTATTGAACTCTCCATGCCTATGATCGAGCTCTCTCTTGAGCAGAGCCTGGCTGCGCCTGCAGCCGCAGCTGCAAAGCCAGCTTCTGCGGCTCCTGCAGAAGAGAAGAAAGCTGAAGAAAAAAAGTCAGAGGATCCTTTTGATGCCTATGGGCTTATAGCTTCTGAGAAGGAGCTTGCGGATGTAAAAGAGATGATTACAGATCTTGGCACCAAGAATAAAAAGGCTCTTCTGCTTCAGAAAAAGAGGATGTTAGAGCTCGGGGTGTCAACTGACAAGATGCATACGTTGAGATTTATCCATACAATTCTCAAAAATCCAGACTTAAAAAGGAATCTTCTCTTAGCCACGGGCGACACTTTTAAATGGCTAGGTTTTTATAATGGGGTGGGGTCGGGTACGGATGGGATTAAAGGAGCGCTTCTCAAGCTCGACAAAGAGGGTAAGATCGAACGTTATCTTCCTGGCTTTTATGCGTCTTTAAAAGTAAATGCGGAAGAGGCAAGCGCCTATCTCACTGGCGATAAGATGGACACAGAATTTTTCAGTCGTAATAAAGTGAAGAATTGGGAAGGGTGGCTTAAATTTCTCTTGAGCACAAAGTAACTTTTTCAAGATATATTAATCCAAGCCGTAAACAGGTAGCAAATAGCTTGCTGCAGCTTTGCCAAATCGATTTTGCTTTGCCTCGCTAGCGCTCTTTGTCACCTATTTACGGCTCGGGTTAATAGAAGTAAAAACAGAGGTTATTTTGTTCGATCTACCACCTATTCATATCGCCGCTGCTCCTTCTGCTGAACAAGTTCTCGTTGTTGAGAGAAGATCTTCGGAGGTAGCGCAAACTTTTCCATTTCCCATGGAAGCAGGGAGGATTGAAGAGGGGGCAACTCTTGCCGCTGAGCCTCTTTTTAGTCACGACGCTTTTGCAAAGCTGACCGCTACACCCGACCAGCGCCAGGCGATCTCCGACATGATGACAACGCTTGCGAACACGCCCGTTCTCTTTCTCATGGGCAAGCGCTCCTATCTCAGACAGAAGGGAGAGGAGACGCATGGAGTGAACACGCTAAAATTCCTCGAGATCATCCTCAACGACACCAATCCAAATAAGAAGCAGAACTTAAGACGCTGCCTTCTTGAAATCCGCAGAAGCCACTTCAAGTGGGACGGGTTTTTAAATGGCGAGGGGCCAGGAGATGGAATCGCCGGCGCGCTTAATAAGCTAGCTGATGAGAACAAGTTAAACGAGTATCTTCCCGGCTTCTACAAAGCCGTCAAAGTCGACTCCGCCAAGGCTCAGCCCTTCCTGCTTAAACGCGAGTGGGGCCCTTGGATGGACGTCGTCATGGGCTACAACCCCTCTTAAAATTCTCATATCCTGGCTACTTTAGGATCAGATCCTAATGTAGCCAGGCTCGGGCATAATAATTAAATCATGCGAGGAGTCATCAGGTAGTCGTAGAGATCTTTTTGTGTGATAATCAGAAAGCTTTTATGGAGCTGGCAGGCAGCTTGTGTCGAATCGATGATCTCGGCATCGCCGACGCCGGGCATGCAGATCGCTGTAAGTGGAGAGGGCATCTCGCGCGTACGCAGCATCTTGAGGCCTCGCATATAATCCTGGGTGCTGAAACCCTCTTCTTTTACGCGGAAGAAGATCAGCTCTTTCTCATAGAGCAGCGTCTGAATGGCGAAGGGGATTCCCAAAGTGTCGGAAGGCGGATGTCCTAATACATCGACGAGGTGGGGAAGCGATTTGCACGCGATCGGCGTGCAGTAGTCGCCTTTTTCGGCCTCCCCAAAGAGAAAGATGGTGTGACGCATTGCGCTCCCTTTTCCACTCGTCTGATTCACCGTAATACTAGTAAAAAAAATTTTAAATCCAGCCCAAAATCAACTTTTTAAAAATTTTTTTTACACGAGTGCGCGGAAGAGGAAGAGCCCGCCGAGGAAAACGGACGTTAACGGACATTAATGGACGAGAAACGGACAGGCGGGCAAGAGAGAAAGAGGCAGGTTCGCTCTTTCTTTTCTTCGCGCGTGTCCGTTTTCGTCCATTTCCTGTCCATGCTCGTCCGTTCTCGTCCATTTCTTCTCCGAGCGCGTCTTTTCCTGAGCGGGCCTGGGCTGCGGGCTAGCCCGCAGATCCAGTCTAGTGGCGGTAGCGGGCGGAGGAGCCGAGTTCGGCTTCGATTTCGAGAAGGCGGTTGTACTTGGCAATGCGGTCTGAGCGGGAGAGCGAGCCGGTCTTAATCTGCCCGGCGTTTGTTGCGACGCAGAGGTCTGCAATCGTCGTGTCTTCGGTCTCACCAGATCTGTGAGAGATGACGACACCGTAGCCGCTCTGCTTAGCGAGCTCAATCGCTTCTAAGGTCTCTGTGAGGGTGCCGATCTGGTTAACCTTAATGAGAATGGCGTTTGCAACGCCCATCTCAACTCCCTTTTTAAGGAAGCGGGGATTTGTAACGAAGAGATCGTCACCGACGATCTGCACCTTCTTTCCCAACTTTTCAGTGAGGAGTTTCCATCCGCTCCAGTCGTTCTGATCAAGCGGATCTTCTAACGAATCAATTGGATATTGAGAGAGGAGAGAGCTTAGATAGGCGATCTCTTCTTCAGTGTTGCGCGAGGAGAAGGGCTGGCCTGCCTCCTGCTTCTTCTTCTCGAGATAGCACTTCTTGCTCTTGTCGTAATACTCTGATGCGGCGAGATCGAGTCCAATTGTGACTTCGCTTTTAGGTTTGAAGCCGGCCTTATCGATCGCTTTTAAAATGAAGTCGAGTGCTGCTTCCGTCGAGTGTAGGCGCGGTGCAAAACCACCCTCATCGCCCACGGAGATGACGTGACCCTCTTGTTTAAGAAGAGATTTCAATGTGTGAAAGATCTCTGCTCCCCAGCGCACGGCTTCACTAAATGAGGGAGCGCCAACGGGACGGATCATGAACTCTTGAAAGTCTAAGAAGTTGTCGGCGTGAGCGCCTCCATTCAGGATGTTCATCATCGGGCAGGGGAGGATGTGCGCATTACTCCCGCCGATGTAGCGATAGAGCGGAAGATTAGAGGTTGCGGCCGCTGCCTTTGAAATTGCGAGCGAAACGCCCAGAATGGCATTCGCGCCAAAGTTGGATTTATTCTCGGTGCCATCTGCTTCGATCATCAGCTTATCTAAATGGGCCTGGTCGAAGACGCTCTTTCCAATCAGCAGCTTGGAGATAGGTCCAGTGACATTTGCGACCGCCTTCTTAACCCCTTTGCCGAAGTAGCGGCTCTTATCTTTATCTCGCAGTTCAACGGCTTCATGATCTCCTGTCGAGGCGCCTGAGGGAACGGCAGCCTTCCCGACGATACCTTTTGTTGTTGTAACAAAGACCTCTATCGTGGGATTTCCACGAGAGTCGAGAATCTCAAGAGCGCGGATTGAAGCGATTTCAGACATATCTACTACCTTAAAGTGTGCTCGGATGAGAGATCTTCAATTAAAGCGCAGTAGGAGGCAAAGCGCAAGGGAGAAATCTCGCCGTTTTCCACTGCCGCTTTCACAGCACAAACGGGCTCTTGCCTGTGTGAGCAGTTGAGGAATTTGCACCCAGCGCTCGCCTCTTGAATCTCGGAAAAATGGGATTGGATCTCCTCTTTCGACAGATCCCAAAGGCCAAAGCTCTTGATCCCAGGAGTGTCGATGCAGAAGCCGCCTCCTTCGATAGGAACGAGGTGGGTAGCGCTGGTGGTATGGGCGCCTTTGTTTGTGCGGGCAATCACCTTTCCCACCTCTAGCGAGGTGCCCATGAGGCAGTTGATGAGAGAGGATTTCCCCACTCCGGACTGGCCCGAAAAAACCGAGGTCTTCTGGTGCATCGCGTCCCTCAGTTTCCCTATTCCTTCACCTGTGTGTGTGCTCACAGGAAAGACGGAGATTCCAAGGGCGACATATGTCTGCAAAAAGCGTCTGTAGAGCTCGCGCTCTTTTTCCACGGCAGATGCTGGGATGTTTTCAGGAGGAGTTTCTAGAAGGTCGATCTTATTGACGACGATGATCGGCTCCATCTTGCCTTTGCGCGCTGCGATGATGTAGCGGTCGATCAGCGCAGGTTTAAGCACAGGAAAGACGACCGATGTCGTGATAAGCACCTGATCGATGTTGACTGCGATCAGCTGCTCCTTCTGACGCATGTAGTTGTCGGCGCGGGAAAGAACTGAGCTTCTCTCTTCGATGAAGGCGATAGCTCCCTCCTTTTCGCCCTTCATCTCAAAGTGGACGAAGTCTCCCACTGCGATCAGATTCTTTATGCGCCCCTTCTCTTTTTTAAGAGCTCCCTTCAGCGAACAGGTGATCAGATCCCCTGAGGCATCCACGAGGATTCCTTCTGGGGAGATTGCGAGCACGCGTCCACGCATCAGATTTTCAGGAAGGGCGGCTTGTCTTTTTTTGAGCTGATCCTGGTCGCTCTTTTTGAATTTCGATCGATCTCTCAGAGTAACGCGCTTGCGCTCTTTGCGGTGCTCCTTTCGGTCTTTTGAGTGGTACTCCTCTTCGAATGAGAATCGATCTTTCATTGCTTGGAACCTATGAGGTACATGAGGATGCTTCCAGCTACAGCGACGTTGAGAGACTCCATCTTCTGATCCATCGGGATCGCAACTTTTTTTGATCCCTCCTTGGGGTTGAATCTCACGCCATGAGACTCGCTACCCATGATCAGAATCAGAGGCTCTCTGATCTCCTGCTCTTCCACTCTCTTTCCATCCATATCTGCGATATAGACAGAGAGGCTCTCTTTCTCAATCAGCTCTTGAAGCTCTGCAGAAGAGCCCTCGCAAATCGGAATGTGAAAGGTGGCTCCTTTGGCAGCGCGCAGCGCCTTCTCGTTGAAGGGGTCGGCGCTTCCTTGAACGATAAACGCTCCATCCCAACCGAGCGCAAGCGCGCTTCTAAGAAGGGTTCCCAGATTTCCCGGGTCGGAGATCCCATCAAATGCGAGGATCCGTTTTTTTCCTTTGAGATTTGCAGGCGCAGGCAGGAAGATCTCAGCCGCGTAGGGCTCTGGCTGGTCTACTCCTGAGATTTTTTTTAAGATTCCCGGCGTGACGGAGAAGGTCTCTTCCGCTTTTACAGAGAGAGGCTGTGCCCCCTCTTCTATGATAAAAGTTTTAAAGGAGGTAAGGGCAGAGAGCTCCTGAACGAGCTTTGTACCCACAATAAGAGCCGTATTTACTTCTTTTCTATAGGCCCGACTATTTCTTAATTTGACAAAATGTTTAACAATCGGGTGTTGTAAGCTTGTAATTGCACGCATAATCCAGGTGATCATGGCAGATTCCCGATTCTCAGACAAGAAGGTCGGAAGGCTAAACTTAAAGCCCTCAGGCTCCCTCGCAAGGCGCGTTCTTCTCATCTCCCTCTGCCTAATCGTCTTGCCGCTCGGCATCTACTTTCTCATCGATTTTCAAAATAATTATAAAGAGAGGCTGCGAGATCTTTTTCTCTCTTTGGATGCAATAGGAAGGGGGGAGGAGCGCCTCCTGGAGGAGTTTCTTGAGCTCAAGAAGAAGAACCTGAAAACCTATCCTCTTTTTTTGGATTTTGAGCATCCAAAACCCGAGCTCTCGTCGCAGCTGCAAGAGATCGCAAAACTACAGGGTCTCTCCTCGCTATTTTTATTAACCCCAGATGGCGAATGCGAGTTCTCATCAGATACGCGCATGGTGGGAGGATCGGACCTTCCTGTTTCTCAATTCGACGAGCTAGAAGAGAGAGGGGTCTATGCTTTTTTGGCCGAAAATCCGGTCTCTAAACAGAAAGAAGTTTTTGTGATTGAGCCTCTCATTTCTGCAGATGGAAAGGAGAGGTTTGGAACTCTTATTTTGGGAGTTGATGCGAAAGAACTTCTCGCAAAGATTGGCGGTCTCGCATGGATTCCCTACCCCTTCCACCTCACCCTTCTCAAGCCAGGAGGAGAGCTCTTTCTAAGTAGCGACCCCGCTTTTTCGATGGAGAAGATTGAGCTTCTGCTCCCCAGCGATATCGAAGAGATGGATGAGAAGTTTTTCCAGTTTGCTAAAGCGGAAGAGAAGAGCAACTTTTTTACACTTCTTAAAAATAGAGATCAGAAAATTGGATTGAAGCTGCCTGTGAAAGGAGCCGCTTTTTCTCTTCTGATCGACCTTCCGGAGAAGGCAGCATTCAAAGCGACGAGCGGCCTGCTCTACTACCGCTTTGCTCTAATCGTCCTGTTCACCCTCCTTATCGGTGGCTCCGTGACCTGGTGGCTCATGAGGCGGATGGCGCGTCCGTTAAAAGTGCTCAGGGTTTGTATGGAGCGTGTTGGAGATGGAGATCTCACGATTAGATATGCGCATGATCCTCTTGGATTTGAGATCAATCTTCTAGGAGAGCAGTTCAATGCGATGGTCGATGGAATCGTCCACCATATTGAGGAGGTGAAAAGAGTTAAAATTGGAAAAGAGCTTCTCCTCAGAGAGCTGAAAATTGGCCATGAGATTCAGGAGAGCATCTTCCCCAAAGAGATTCCAAACATCCAAGGCCTAGAAATCGCGACGGGATTTCGCCCCGCAGGTCAGGTAACAGGGGATTTTTACGACCTCTTCCTCGATTCAGAAGGAGATCTTATCGTTATTCTCGGAGATGCTGCAGGCAAGGGAATCCCCGCCTGCCTCTTTGCCTTTCTTCTCCGCAGCATGCTTAGAACAGCTTTCAAGACGATGCGCGCTCCACTCAATCAGATCATCGAAAGTGCAAACAGCCTCTTCTGCCTCGACACAGGAGATTCCGGCTACTTTGCTACCTCTTGGATCGGCAAGATCGATCTAAAAAACCAGCGGCTCCATTTTACTTCATGCGGCCACCATCCTCTGCTTATTTTGCGAAAAAATGGAGAACTTGAAGAGCTCACCACGCCAGGGATCTCTCTTGGTGTTGAGAGCGAGATTAGTGTTGAAGTCTCTTCGACACCCTTTGGCCCTGGGGATCTTCTTCTGATGTTTTCTGATGGTGTAATCGAAGAGCACGATCTGAATCAGCAGCTATTTGGAAAAGAGCGTCTGCGCAAGATCTTAGCCGCCGCGCGCTCGATGAGTGCAAGTCAGCTAATCGACCATGTCATCAACGAAGTCGAAACCTTCAGCACCGGCACCCCTCAGCACGACGACCTCATGCTCCTCGCCATCAAATTCCCCCTCTAACAGAGAAGAGCGCAGCCCGCCCGGGAAAAAGGACGTTAATGGACATTAATGGACGAGGAACGGACAGGAAATGGACAGGCGGGCAAGAGAGAGGGAAAGAATTCTTTCTCTCTTCAGCGCGTGTCCATTTCCGTCCATTTCTTGTCCGTTTCTCGTCCATTGATGTCCATTTCTTCTCCGAGCGCTCTTCTTCTTCCGAGCGCTTTTTTCCCCAGGTGGGTGTCGAGGGAGGGGAGGAGCTCAGGGTAGTTGTTCTGCAGCCAGGTTTTTAGGCTAGCAGTGATTCCTTCAAGATCGTTCTTGTAGAGATCGGAGCCGATGAGAGAGGGCTCAATGCGCATCTTGCCCACATCGATCTGGCAGGCTCTACCTTCGATGAAGCCGAAGTTTTTCCGTAGGATCGGATCGTTCTCGACAACTCCGCTCTCTCCAAATTTTTTTAACAGAGAGAAGAGGGATGCGAGCGCCTCTTCCGCTCCTGCAAGATCATTTTGCTGCTTAAAAGCTGCAAGGTGTGGATAGATCAGCTCCGCTCTTTTTTGCAGGACGAATGCTGTTCTATCCAGCGGAATGAGATGCTCATCGCCCTGCTTGTCAAACAGCTTTACTTGCAGATTCAATTCATTTGTTGGAAGTAGATGCACGTAGAGAAGGCCGGTATCCTCTCTAAACTTTCTGAATGCGGTATTTGTGCTTGCAATTGTTCGCTGGTACTTCTTCTGCTTCGCTAAGTGAAGTGCTCTCCACGGACCGAAGGGAAGATAGGCTAAAAAAGAGGAGGGCTCATAGATGTGCTGCTTATAAAACTTGAGTACATACTTCTGATCTTCGCTTAAAAAGACCCAAGCTTGCGAGCCCTTGCCTAGATAGGTGAAGTGTTGCGTTAAGATCTCTTTTGGGAAGTGTTGATCTGCCGGGACGGATGCGTAAGAAGCTGGTATCTCGATCTTACTGAAAAAAGATCTTCCTCCGATTCTGTGAAAAGAGTGGTCGACCCAGCGGAAGAGGCCGATTGCAAGTGCAACAAGAAGAAGGATGCGTAGACGTTTCACCATGGCCATAGAGGATTTTTTCTCATGCGCTCGATGATAAGCAGGGGATCTTCTATTCCCTCGTTGATGTTGATTCTCTCGCACTCTTTTAGAAGAAGGCCCATGTGTCTTCCGGGGGCGACACCCGCAGTTTTAAGATGGTGAGCGCGGACGAGAGGTTTCTGCTTGCGTATGCGTTCAAGTGCAGGCTGCATCGCCTCCATCTGCTTAAGATGGGCTTCTAAAAAATGCTCCCGCTTCTCTTCCGGGTAGCGTGCGGCAACAATTCTGAGGCAGAGCTCAGAAAGAGGATTTGCGTAGTAGCGCGCCCATTCAACCTTTTCAAGGTTTTTCTGCCACTCTTCGGGCATCTGGAAGAGCGTTTTGGAGTGGTGTAGGAAGCTGACGATCTCCCTCTCTTGATTTGAGAGTTTCAGATAGTCGCAGAGGTCGAGATGCTGTTCGAGGGTAAGATCGGGGAAGAGCTCTAGGAGCTCTGCGATGGCAGGAGCATCTTTGGGGAAGTGCTTGATCGGCTCTGCTCGTCTTTCGATCTCTTCTGCAGAGACCTCTTTTAGCTTATGAAAAATAGTCGGAAGAAGGCCGAGTTTATGGAGTGTCACAAGTCCGGAATCGAAGTGGGCGAACTGAGACATCTTCTTAAACTCTTGCCAGATTCTCTCCATGGCAACAGCGGGGAGAAGGGAGGCTGCGTGCAGTTTAATTGCTTTTACAGTCTCTTCATCGATGGGAAAGTCGAAACGCGTCGAGTAGCGCACGGCGCGCATCATGCGCAGGCGATCTTCTAAAAAGCGCTCTTCGGGACTGCCTATCGCGCGGATCACACGCTTCTGGATGTCCTTCTGTCCCTCGACGTAGTCGAGCAGCTTCTCATTGATCGGATCGTAGAACATGCCGTTTACAGTGAAGTCTCTTCTCTGAGCGTCCTCTTCGGCCGAGGCCGGTTCGATGCCTGTTGGCCGTCTTCCATCGACATAGTTTCTGTCCTTTCGAAAGGTGGCCACCTCAAAGTGGAAGTTCTCTTCTACGACGATGACGATGCCGAAGGCGACGCCTACGGGGATCGTCTTGGGAAAGAGGGCTTGCACCTCCTCGACAGATGCGCTCGTTGCGATGTCGATATCATCGGAGGGGCGCTGCATGAGAAAGTCGCGGACCCAGCCGCCAGCGAAGTAGGCGGTGAAACCGGCGGCTACAAGTTTTTTTACTACGTTCGTTGCGGCTGTGCGTGCTGGCATTTTCCGATGTGACAATTCTCGAGTTATGGACTATGATCAGAAGTAGTGAGTGTACAATCGATGACAGGCAAGATTCAACTCCTTTCCGAGCTTACCATCAATCAGATCGCAGCGGGCGAGGTGATTGAAAACCCCGCGTCGGCTCTTAAAGAGCTAGTAGAGAACGCGATCGATGCCGGCGCGCGCAAGGTAACAATCGAAGTGATGGGCGGCGGACTCCAGCTAATTCGCATCAGCGATGATGGGTGCGGCATGGATAAAAACGACGCCTTCCGCGCCTTTGAACGGTTTGCAACCTCAAAAATCCGCGAGCTTGACGACCTCTCTCTTCTTTCAACGATGGGCTTTCGAGGAGAGGCCCTTGCCGCCATCTCCTCAATTTCAAAGATTTCTTTACGCACTAGTGCAGAAAATGAGGTGGGAACCGCAATTGAGATCGAGGCGGGGAAGATCGTCCATTCTGCTCCCTGTGGCCGCACGCGTGGCACGACAATCGAAGTGCGCTCTCTCTTCTACAACGTCCCCGCGCGAAGAAAGTTCCAGAAATCTCCATCCGCTTGCGCTGCCGATATCACACGGACCGCTTCTCTCCTTGCGCTTGCACACCCCGAAGTTGCTTTTGAACTCATCTCGCAAGAGAGGCTCGTCTTCTCATCGCCCTCCTCGATGAGCCCAGGCCGCACCGATCGCATTCAAGATATTTTGGGAGAGGGCTTTCTCACAGATAGCCTCTCTCTCGAAATGAGTGAGGGCGGCATCAAGCTAAGCGGTCTTATCGGCCAGCCGCTGCAGAGCAGGCCAAATCGCACAGGGCAGTACCTCTTTATTAACGAGCGACCCGTCTACTCTCCCCAGATCTCCTATGCGGTAAAAGATGGGTATGGAACGCGGCTTCCCTCCGACCGCTACCCGATTTTTGTCCTCTACCTTCACATACCCCCGGACCAGCTCGATGTGAATGTCCATCCGCAGAAGAAAGAGGTGAGAATCCACGATGAGAGACGCGTGAAGGCGCTCATTCAGCAAGCCGTCTCCTCGAGTCTGCAGAAACACGAACTCCCCAACATGCCGGTTATCGGTTCCGCTCCAGATTTTTCTCAGAGTTTGCCATGGGAGAGTGAAACGCCCTCTTTTTCTAATTTCTCCGAAGCCCCTGTTTTCCGCTTTGCAGAGAGTTCAAGCTCCAGTTCAGAACTCGCTCTTCTACCAGAGAGCTCAGACTCCCCAAAACCAATTGGACTCTTCTCTCGCTACCTCCTTCTAGATAGCCAGTCGCTTCCCAGATTTACCGAAGAGGGGATCGTCATGGTCGATCTCTCTCTTGTACGCAGCCGTCTAATCTTCGACGCTCTTCTTTCTAGCGACAGAAGCGAGAAGGTCGGATCGCAAGGCCTGCTCCTCCCTCTTACTTTCGAATTTACAACGGCCCACTCCTCACTTCTCGAGGAGAACATCGGAGAGATCCAGAAGATGAGTATCGGCATTCACTCTTTGGGGAAGAATGTTTTTATCATCGACTCTCTTCCCTCTTTTCTTCCGGAGGAGAGAGTTAAAGATTTTCTGCTTCTTATTGTCGATGAACTTGCAGATGCAGGCCCAGCACGAGATAAGAGGAGTGAGAGGCTTGCTCTGATCGCCGCCCGCGCAGCAGCTTCGGAGAAGAAGAGCTTCTCGCAGCGCGAGGCCCTGCTGCTTTTTGAAGAGCTGATGAGGAGCTCTTCGCCCTATTTTTGTCCTTATGGAAAACCCACTATGATCCAGGTGACATCTGATGAAATTACCAAGCTCTTTGCTGCTAAAAAAGCGCCTTAAAGCCCTTATAGACAAACTTCAAAAGGAGAAGGTCGATGGGTGCATCGTCGAATCTCCTGTCGACCTCCACTATCTCACAGGTCTATCTCTTTCTCTTGGCACTCTCTGCATTTTCAAAGGAGAGAGCTGCCTCTTTGTCGATGGAAGATACATTCAGACTGCAAAAGAGAAGAGCCCGGTAGCTGTCGAGATGTTAGAAGGGAAGAACTTGCACTCCTTTTTACAGAGGTGCGCGCCCAAAAATATCGCATTCGACGCCGAGACAACCACCTATGCAGAGTTTGAAAAACTGGGGAGCCGCTTTCCAAAAGTTAAACTCACTCCCTATCCTGGGCTGCTCAAAGAGCTGCGCCTCATCAAAGATAGCTTCGAGCTAGATGCAATGCGCAGGAGCGCAGCGCTGCTCTGGAAGGGCTACCGCTATCTCCAGAAGAGAGTAAGAAAGGGTGTTTCCGAGATAGAGCTTGCGCGCGAGTTTGAATTCTTCTGCAGAGAAAATGGCGCCGAGAAGCTCTCGTTCGATCCGATCATCGCATTTGGAAAAAATAGCGCCATGCCCCACTACCGCGCAGGAGAGACCCTCTTGAAGAGCGGCGACATCGTGCTAATCGACATCGGCGTTCAGGTCGACTCCTACTGCTCCGACATGACGCGCACACTCTTTTTCGGCACTCCAGATCCCAAACTGAAGAAGTGGCAAGCTATTGTCAAAGAGTCGCATGATGCAGCTCTTAAAATTTGCAAGGCTGGTGTTAGAGCTGGCGCGCTTGACGAGGCAGCACGAGAGGTCATGAAGAGAGAGGGAGTCGAAGAGTACTACCTCCATAGTCTAGGACATGGCGTTGGGCTTGAGATACACGAGTACCCCCGTTTGAAATCCACTGGCGTCGACAAAGACCTTCTGCTAAAGCCGGGAATGGTGATCACAGTTGAACCCGGCCTCTATCTTTCTGGAAAGGGGGGGATCCGTTACGAGGATACAATTATTGTTACGAAGAGTGGCTATGAGAACCTCTACCCGGAGGAGAAGTGAAGATTAGAGAGAAGCTATTTCTCTGGATCGGAGGTCTCTTTTTTCTCGTTTTTTTCGCCTCCTTCTTTTTCGAGAATAGAGCCACCTCAAAGATTCTTCTGAAAGCTGAGAAAAACCTTCGCGCTGAGATCTTACAAATCGATGAGGCGAAGCGGAAGGGTTACGAAAAATTTCTCTCCGTAAGGCTACATGAGGAGCTCTTTGACGCTGCAAATCCCTCCCAGGCTATCCTAGAAAAGATGATGCGCGAGCTCTCCCTTTCAACTGGAGAGGCCGCTCTTTTGATTGAAGAGGGGTGTCCTCTTCTCTTTTACACACCGGAGGGTGTCCAAGCGCCTATTCCTCCCATTAGTTCGCAAGAGACTGCTCTTTTCCAAGAGAAGAGCACAGGCATCATCACATTCGAGGGAAAGAGCTACGTCTTTTTGCGCTTCCAACCCATAAAAGAGAGGAATCTCTTCTTCTTTATCTTCAATCTCGAAGCGAAGGAGTTTGCCATCATCAATCAGATCGATGTCGGCACAAAAGAGGTGCTGTACACGATCTCTTTTCAGATGAGAATGATCGCAATCGCAGCTCTTGGGCTTGTTCTACTTCTCTTGCATAACTTCTCCCGTCGCATGACAAGGCCGATCGTCATGCTTGCAGAAGCTGCACAATCTGTGGAAAAGGGAAAGCTCGAAGGGATCACCATCCCCCATTTTCCTCCGAATCGAACAGATGAGATTGCCACTCTCTGCGAAGCCTTTGGAAAGATGGTCAGCGGCCTCCAAGAGAAGGAGAAGGTCAAAGGAGTATTGAACAAGGTCGTCTCTCCAGAAATTGCGCGCGAGATTCTGAAGGGCACTGTCCATCTCGGCGGAGAGGAGCGGGTCATCACTGTGCTTTTTGCCGATATTCGCCACTTCACCCACCTTTCGCAGAACATGACTCCCAAAGAGGTGATCGAGATGCTCAACGTCTGCATGACCCGCGTCTCCCATGTCATCGATGAGTTTGGCGGCGTGATCGACAAGTATGTGGGCGATGAGGTGATGGCCCTCTTCGGAGCGCCGATTGAGCGAGAAGATAGCCCCTTAAGCGCCATTCGCTGCTCTCTTGCAATCGTTGAAGAGCTAAAGCGCTGGAACGAGGAGCGCGCTGTGAAAGGGCTTCCCAAAATCGAAATGGGAATTGGACTGCACACAGGCAACGTTTTAGCGGGCAATATGGGTGCAGAGAACCGGTTAAACTACACCGTTCTCGGCAGAAACGTAAACCTCGCCGCACGCCTCTGTAGCGCAGCAGAAGGGATGCAGATCCTAATCTCCAAGCAGACCCTCGAAGCCGACGACGTCAGCGCACACATCGCAGTTCAAGAGCTCCCCCCAATGCAGTTCAAAGGCTTCGACGGCGAGATCAAAGTCTACGCCGTGAAAGGAGAGAAGGCTTGATTTCTGCACCGATTTTCTTTGCCTTTACTGGAATGCTGCTTGTAGTGATTTTTCAGTATAAGAGAATCAAGAGGGAGCAGAGAGAGCGTGCTCTGATGCTCGAGTCTCTCGAAGAGGGAGTTCTCTCTCTGGATGTTAAACTCACCGTTCTCGCTGCAAACTATAGCGCCAGCAGAATGCTCTCCATTTCAAAGAAAGATCTCGTTGGAGAGCCTCTAAATAACACGAGCGAGCTGCTCAAGAAGGGGAGATCTCTTCTTGAAGAGTGCATGAGAAGAGAACGGGTTCTTACCGATTCCTATTCAGACCGCAAAATCTACTTCGACCTCATCGCAGTTCCCAAAAAAAACTCATCCGGTGCTCTACTCGTTTTGCAGAACAAATCGGACCATCACAAAGTTTTAGAGATTGGAAAAGAGTTTATCACCAACGCCTCGCATGAGCTTAGAACGCCGATCACCATCATCAAAGGATTTACAGAGACGCTCCAAGATATGCCCGAGCTTCCGCGCGAGGTCGTCAGCGAGATTACGCAGAAGATTCTCCGCAGCTGCCAGAGGATGGACCTCCTCGTTAAAAACCTCCTCACACTCGCAGATCTGGAGAACCTTCCCGCCCTGCGCCTCCAAGAGTGCGACATCGTCGCCCTCCTTGAAAATTGCGCGCAGCTGCTTCTTACAGCGCATCCCACTGTGCGCATTCAGATCGAGAAGAAGAGTGGCTTCACCAGCACACTCGCAGATCCCGATATTCTCGAACTCGCCCTCATGAACCTCCTCGAGAACGCAGTGAAGTACTCTTACCCTCCTGCACAGATTCAAGTTAACGTCGAGAGAAGCAGAAACCAGGTGAAGCTCTCCATCAGCGATCAAGGCCTCGGGATCCCCCCCGAGAGCATCAGCCGCATCTTCTCTCGATTCTATACCGTAGATAAAGCCCGCTCCAAACACCTCGGCGGCGCAGGCCTCGGCCTCTCCATCGTCAAGACGATCATCGAGAAACACGAGGGCGAGATCAGCGTCACCTCCGAACTCGGCAAGGGCACCACCTTCACCCTCCTTCTCCCCTCTTCCCCTTTCTAACGAATTTTTCTCGAGCCACTTGGACTTACGCAGCAAGACAATTGCCACTTGTTTGTCACTCGTGTTAATAGTGGGGAAAGGTGAGGGAGAGAGTGCTGTCTTGGAGAGCGGAAGATCTGGTTGAGGGAGATGGGGTCATCATCAGCTGCGGACAAGCTGAAGAGTGGATGCTGCCCTGGTGGTGGCTAAACTACCGCATTCACAATAGTTTTCCTGTGACCTTTGTCGACATGGGCCTCTCGCCAGAGGGGCGCAGCTGGTGTAAAGAGAGGGGAGAGCTGCTTTCCTTCGTGGCGCAAGAGCTTACCGTTTCAGGCAGAGAGAGGGTCGATCCTGCGCATGCGCTCATCTGGGAGAGTCTGGCAGGAGAGAAGATCTGGAAGCTTAGAGAGGGCTGGTTTAAGAGGGCTTTTCTACTTTTGAAGTCGCCCTACAAGCGCACCCTCTGGGTTGCACCCTCTTGTCAGATCCGAGGTCCCCTCGATGAGATATTTCCTCTCTGTGAAAACAAGAGTGGAGCCTCCCTCTCGTACGAAAAAGAGGAGAGTCTTGCCCTTCAAAAAGAGAGGGGGATTCTCCGTCCGGATGAGAAGCTCTGCAAGATCAACGTGCTCGTCTTTAAGCGCGGCTCTCCTCTCATTCTGGAGTGGGCAGATAGATGCCAAAAAGAGAACCACCGCTTTTTAGCTGAACCCTTCGTGCTCGCACATCTCATGGAAGGCAGCAGTGAGAGCCCGCTGCCTGAGATCTACAACTGGCAGGTGAGCCGTGGTGCAAATCCCCAAGCACGCATTAATGATTACGGAGACGCACAAGGGACCCAGAAGATCGCAAAGCAGATCAGCAAGCTCACAGAAAATATGCTCCTCAACCTCTCCGTGAGTTCATTTAATTACCAATGAAACAGAACAAGTTGAACGAAAACCTGTGGAGACGCGAAGGGCTAAAGAAGGGGCAAGATGGCGTGATAGTCGGCTGCACGCACAGACAGGAGTGGATCCTTCCCTGGTGGTGGATGCACTACCACTTCTACAACTCGCTTCCTGTCACCTTTGTCGATTTTGGGATGAGTGAGAAAGCCAAAAACTGGTGCAAGAAGAGAGGCGAGCTCGTCGCGCTTGAAGCTACAGATAGCCTCATCCTTCCCAAGGAGAAGGTCGATCCTAAGCTTGCTACTGCTTGGGAGACCCTATATCCTGACTTCTGGCAGCATCGACCCGGCTGGTTCAGCAAGCCCTTTGCCTTTCTTAAAACGCCTTATGAACGCACCATCTGGGTCGATCTCGACTGCCAGGTGCGCACCTCTCTTTCAGAGCTCTTTGACAAGTGTGAAAACCCCGCCATGATCGCACTCGCCCGAGACCCCTACCAGTATGAAGGAAGAAAAGAGGCGTTCGCACTGCCAGATGAGATCACCTTCAATTCGGGCTTTGTAGTCTACAAGCACGGCTCGCCCATCATCACCCAATGGGCCGAGTGGACTGCAACCAGAAATGCGGAGTTTTTTGGCGACCAGAACATACTCTCCAGAGCCCTGCATGAGAAGAAGCTCGCATTTCAAGAGCTGCCCATCACTTACAACTGGCTCCTCGTGCTGGGCGATAAGGCCGCCGCTCGCATCCGCCACTTTGGCGGCCCCCAGGGCAAAGCCCAGATCAAAGAGGAGATCAACGCCCTTAACGACCTCTTCCTCTTCAACCTCACCCTCTAAACATCAAATATTTTCTATAAATATGCTCTATATGCATAAAATTCATTGAATTTTATAGCTGTAATGCATAACTTTTAATAAAGAGTAGGTTAAATGAAGCAAGGTTCAGCATCGGAAATTCTTCTAGTAGAAGAAGTTACGCAGGTGGCACGTGGGATTATCGCTGCTGCCCGTGGGCTTCCAATAGGAATGCTCGTAAAAATCATTCGGACGCAGTTGGGCATGCCGCAAAAGATTCTTGCAAAACGGTCGGGAGCCCCTCAGTCTACAATTTCCAGATTAGAAAAGGGTCGGCTGAGTGTAAGCATTCCGACTTTAGAGAAAATTTGTGCAGCACTCTCCTGCGATCTTGTCATCGCGCCTTCATTGCAAGATTCGATCGAAACTATTCGACGCAAACAAGCAAAAAAGGTGGCAGCCGCTCGTATTCGTTATCTTAAGGGCACAATGAATTTGGAAGAACAACAACCCGACTCCCGTTTTCTTGAGGAGCTCTTAAAACAAGAAGAAAATCGCCTCTTAGCAGGGCCTAATTACAAGCTGTGGGAAGAATGATTAAACATTTTGCATTTCCTGAAGGAGCAACTCCGATAGCAGATTGTAGTGGTCTTATCCCCAGTTGGGTTCATAACATACATGATTTGAATAGGGTGGAAGCCGAGAATATATTGAAGGCACAGAGGAAATATCTAAAACCTCCAGTTGATGATCCGAAAAACTGGTTTCAAGTTGATAAGCTGAGAGCGATCCATCGAGATATGTTTGGAGAAGTCTGGGAATGGGCGGGCTGCTATAGAAAATCGATCACCTCGATTGGGATTGCGCCGAATCAGATTCCAGCACAACTTGCAGCATTAAGTTTTGAAGTCATTTCCTGGTCCGAGTCACCGGTAGATCTTACGTTTATAGAGATGGCAGCGAGGGTCCATCACCGATTAGTCTTAATACACCCCTTTGAGAATGGGAATGGGAGGTTTTCACGGCTAATTGCAGACCGCTTTCTCATCGCATGCAAATGTGCTCACCCTGTTTGGCCTAATCAACTAAATGAAAAAGGGGTGATCCGCAAGGATTATATCCAGACTTTAAAAAATGCAGATAGAGGCGACTACGCGCCTCTGATTGAATTCATGAAACAGCTCGGTGCCGAGTTATCCGAAAGCGCAATCTTATAGATTTTCTGTAGACCTCTTCCTCTAGCATCGAAGCTTTTCTGTAACTCCGATTGGGAAGTGCCCGCTTAAGAGAATGGACATTAATGGACGAAAAACGGACATCAATGGACAGGAAATGGACAGGCGGGCAAGAGAGAAGGAAAGAATTCTTTCTCTCTTAAGCGCGTGTCCGTTTTCGTCCATTTCCTGTCCATTGATGTCCGTTTTTTGTCCTTTTCTTTTCCGAGCGCTCCCAGCGCGCACTCCAAAAAGAGAGGCTTTAAATAATTAATTGTCGCGCTTCTAGAGAAGAGTCGCCTTAGCTAATCAAAGAAAATTTTTATTATTTAGTATTTAGGAATTAAAATTTCTTTAGGGGTGGAAATACTTAAATCTAATTAGTTTTTTTGGTAAAATACTTAGAAAATTATTAGGTGCATCCAATGGCTGCAACAGTAGCTTCTCGTCCCCATCCTATGCAAGATGTTGAGGGTGTGCTGCCGCACATCTTGAGCTTCTGCACAGGGGATAAGTCTCTTTCTCTAGTCAGCCACGCCTTTCGCGCTAGCAATCCATACGCCATGGTTGCTGAGGGGCGAAGGATCCTCATGATGGGTGCTGACTATGAAGCGCAGATGGTGCTACAGAGCAGGCGCTTCATGAATGCGGGAGAATCTCTAGAGCAAGCTTTAGAGCGCTTGCGTTCTGAAAATGCTAGTCATGTACTTATAATGCACCACCTCTTTTCAATGGAAGAACGGGAGGTTGTATCTCGCATTCTTGTAGGGTTTCCTACGGAAGAGCTTCCTACGGATACTAGAACGCTAGTTTTCTTTGGAGAGTTGGACGAAGCTTTTCGCGTCCTTTATGCACCACGGGTCAGTGCGGATGATAGGCCAGAACGCATGGCTCAAAAGGAGGCGCTTAAGCAGGTATTTGCGAAATTCAACTACAGAGAGAGCTTGCGCCAGCGCGCAGAGCAGGTGTTTCGGGGGCGCTTAAACTTGGATGTAGAAGCTCCTCACACACAGAGTGCGGCCTGCTTAAGAGAGCTCCACCAAAATCAACGAGATAGAATCTCTGTTCATGGAAGGCTGTTTGCGGATTTTGTCACTAGTACAAGGGCGCACCAGAACTCATTTAGTGCAGAGAGGTTTGTGGCGCAGGAGGGGCAGTGCCGTGCGCTAGAGTCAGAAGAAGATCTCGCGCTCGTAAATCTTTGGAATCGATTAAGAGAGACGTATTCAGCGCACTTTCCAGCCGAAGTAGAACGGCGTGCTCCAGAGATAAGAGAGTGGCTGAACGATCCCGCGAATGAGGCCGCGCTCGGGCAGGTCAAGATCTTGTGGCTAGTTGACTACGCCCTTCTTCCTCCCGAGATTGGGAAATTTAGAAACTTAACCCATCTCTCTTTCAATCCCCGCTATGGTAGCGGCATACACTTGAGAGCTCTTCCTGACGAGATTACAAACCTTACAAAGCTTGCTCATCTAACAATTCGCGGCCCGGATTTTGAGACAGTTCCAGAGGTGTTAAGCAGGGTTCGTGCAACCGTAGAAATTCGAGACAACCAGAGGCGTGCCATTCTGCCCGAGTCTGTCGCTCTCCAGCATCGCACCGGCATGTGGGCGCATGTGGATGAACTCTTGTGGGCAATGAGTGGCCGCGAGAGAGCTGGGAGTAATCTGGAATTTAGCCTTTTTATGGGCATGAGACGAGAGGAGCTCTCCGAGATCCCTTTCTTTCTCTGGTTTAGAGAGACCTTTTCTGTTCCATACCTCTACCAGTTAAACCCTCTTCAGGATCGCTCAACAGCTGCAATCGCAACGTACATTCAGGGACTAGATCTTCCTGGTCCAGTCTCTGCTCTATTAGAAGCTCTTGGCTACATGTTAGTAATGTATGCTCAGTTCGCTTACAACGCGCTGATCTGCATTCCCACCTTCCTCCTTAACCTGCTGCTCGATTACACCGTTCAGCCCCTCGTAACCTACTGCAGAAGCCTGCTCGGCTACAGCCCGATGGTGCGTCTATGACCGGCCAGGTGGCATCAAGAGCAGTAGCTCATCCTATATTTGATGACACGGAAGAGATTCTGCCTCACGTCTTGAGCTTTTGCTATGAGAGAACGCTCTCTCTTGTAAGTCGTGCCTTTCGGGACGCTAATTCGCTCCTCATTACAGAGGAGAGGCATGGGCTTCTTGCGAGAGCTCCAGGTGGAGAGGCTCATATGAGCCTCGCATCAGATCGCTTTAGGAATGCTGGAGAGTCTTTAAAGGGAGCTAGGCAGCGGCAGCGGGGAGAGTTTTTAATCTATCTAAGAGATGAGGACAGACTTGGAGAGCATTTCTCGCAGAAAGAACGAACAGAATTCAGATTATACATTGAACAATCCCCCTCAGAGGCGGGCGCTGATTCTAATATCGCCACTAGTAGGAGATGTCTGATTTTCTATGGCGAGTTAAATGAGGCATTTCGGAATTTACATCAGGCTCCCGAAGGAGAAGTTGAGCAGCGAAGAAGCGCGCTTAAAGAGATGTTCAAAAACTTTGCCTACGAGCAGAGTTTGCGCGCGCGCGCCGAGCGAGTATTTCAGGGGCATCTAAATGTGCCTTATACGCTGAGTGCAGCTTGCTCAAGTGGGCTTCAACTAGCCGAGGAAGATAGGCTTCTGCATCACGTAAAGAACGCAGCCTGCCTAAAAGGGCTCTACTGGAGTCAGGTAGCAAGGCTCTGTCAGTATGGAAATAGATTCTTCACAGAGTTTGAAAAAGCTGACAAGGCACATGCGGACTCCTTCAAGTTAACGCGTTTTCAGCAGGCAGAAAGGCTCTGCGTTGATCTTAAGGTTGCGGAGAATTACAACTTAGAAAAATTTTGGTCGCAGCTAGAAGAAGATTATCCGGACGTTTTCCCCGTGTTTATGGTTTATAACCGTATGCAGAGAGCCTGGTTAAATAATCCGGCAAATGCAGCCCAGCTCGAGCAGATCGACTTCTTATCGTTAAGCGATCTCTCTATTCTTCCTCCTGAGATAGGACGCTTTAAAAACTTAACGACTCTTCATATCCATGAAGGAGAGGCAGAGAGTCTGCAGAGCCTCCCTAACGAACTAGCCACTATAAATCTTGAATCGCTAGTGATTAGCAACGCAGATTTTGAAACTATCCCCTATGTGCTGGGCAGGATGAGTGCCACTGTAGAGTTTTTTGGCAACAAGAGGCGCGCCGTTCTGCCAGAATTCGTCGCCCTGCAGCACTGCGGCGGTATCGCGACACATATACTAGAGTTTTTCTGGGGCATCATTGAACGTCCAGAATATATTGCACGCACAGGTGAAGACAGAGGATCTCCCGTTTTTATGGGCTTGAAACGCGAGGAGCTGAGCGAGATCCCCTTCTTCCTCTGGTTTAGAGACACCTTTTCTCTCCCCTATTTCTACCAGTTGGGGATTCCTTATTTTGTCGCTACACATGGGATTGAAACCCAAATGCGAGAGTGGGATCTTCCCGAGTGCATCTCTATACCGTTAATAGCTTTTACCATCACGCCTTTAAGTATACTGTATGGGCTTTGCGTTTATCTGTTTGACGTCCCTGTTTTTCTTTTCAATCTCCTGCTCGACTACACCATCCAGCCTCTCGTGACCTACTGCAGAAGCCTGCTCGGCTACAGCCCCATGGTGCGTCTATGACCGGCCAGGTAGCATTAAGAACAGTGATGCATCCTATGCAAGATGTTGAGGGTGTGCTGCCGCACATCTTGAGCTTCTGCCCAAGAGAGAAGACCCTCTCTCTTGTTAGCCGCGCCTTTTGCGAAGCTAGCAGGCACACCATGGTAGAGGTGGGCTTGCAGATGCTCATGAGGGCTTCAGACTATGAAGCGCAGATGGTGCGCGCAAGCAGACGCTTCGTGAATGCGGGGGAGTCTGTGCAAGAAGCTGAGCTGAGACAGCGTGAAGAGTTTTTAAATCATCTTGATCAAGATACAAGCAGGATAGATGAGTATTATTCATTTGAAGAGCGGGCGATATTAAGACTGCTTATTTTCCCATTTATTCCTGGAGCCACTCGCGATGATGCAACTTGTACAAGAAGGGTAATATTTCTGGCTCAGATAAATGCAGCGTTTCGCAATCTCTATCAAACTCCGGGAGGAGAGATTGAAGATGAGGAGGCGCTGGAGCTTCGCGAGGAGCAAAAAGACAAGATACGCGGTATTGCTATGGATTTTGCTGCTGAGATGAGCCTGCGTAAGCGCGCAGAGCAGGTGTTTCAGGGGCGCTTAGATTTAAGCGTAGATGCGCCTTATCAGCAGAGGGCTACTTGTTTACGCGAGCTTCACCTAAGCCAACGAGATGGGCTCTTTCGCGATGCAGACAGATTAGAAGAATTTGCCGCAAGTGCGCGGAGTGAAGGGAACACTTTTGCCTTACAGCGCTTTCTAAGGGCAGAGAGATCCTGTGTAGGCCTTGAGCTCGAAGAGCATTACGACTTAAAACTGTTCTGGAATCAGCTAAGAGAAGAGCATCCGACAGTTTTTCCAGATGGGATAGACACAGTTGAGGCGCAGAGAGCGTGGCTAAATGATCCAGCGAATGCCGCGCAACTGGCAACCATCACCCACTTATCATTTAGCGGTCTAGATACTCTCCCTCCAGAGATCGGAAGATTTTCAGCCTTAACCAGGCTCATTCTCTGGCCAGAAGATGCTGGTGACGATGCCGTATTTCCAACTGTCCGTAACCTCCCAGCCGCACTGGCAGAGTTAGCAAACCTCAATTCGCTATCTATTTATAATGCCTATTTTAGAATCCTTCCTGAGGTGCTAGGAAGAGTTCGTGCAACTGTAAAAATTCATGGTAATCATAGGCAGGCGATTCTGCCCGAGTCTGTTGCGCGCATGCACGGCAGCGGCATCATGTCGCATCTGGATGAGTTTTTCTGGGCCATCTTTGAGCGTCCGAGTGATGTTGTACGAACAGGTGAAGATAGAGGATCTCCTGTTTTTATGGGTTTGATAAGAGAGGAGCTGAGCGAGATCCCCTTCTTCCTCTGGTTTAGAGACACCTTCTCTATTCCCTACTTCTACCAGCCGGGGATTCTTTTTTTCGACGCTCTGGAAGCGATCCATTCCTTCATTGAGAACCTGGGTCTTGACCCAGAAGTCGCTAACGACTTAGGAGGTCTTGCCTGCGGTCCATCCCATGCACGATGTTGACAGTGTGCTGCCGCACATCCTGAGCTACTGCGAGAGGGAGATCCCCCTAACAAGAGTAAGCAAGGCTTTTCGCGCAGCGATGAATCATGTTGCGCGTGATGAGGTGGGCCTCAAAATTCTCATGCAGTGCGCAGATCTAAACGCCAAGATGGAAGAGGAGTGCCGCCGCTTCTTGAATCCAGGAGAGTCCTTCTCTGATGGCGTAGCAAGACTGAAAGCACAATTTCTTTCTGACAACACTCAGGCGCGCCTAGCACAGCATTTCGAAACTACAGATGTGCAAAAATTTAATCTCCTCTTTGAACAAGTAGCTAGGTATGAGAGTGAAGTGCCTGTGGCTAGACTGGGGCTTTTTTTTGGTGAGATGAATGCTGCTTTTGAGGAGCTACATCGATGGGATCCACGCGCAGGGAATTTTTATAATTTCACGCTGATCTTAAAAAAGCTTCTGATTCCGGCGAGCTTATGCCGTCGAGTTAAAGAGGTTCACGCAGCAGCAGCTGATGGCGATCCATTTCCCCATGAAGGGGCGCTGGTGCGTTTAGGTCAGCTTCACCGGAGTCAGGAGATGAGAGTGGCGGCTCACCCCAGGCAAGAGTTTTTCTTTGTCGCAGCAAAAAGGAAGCATCCTAACCTCTTCAAAATAGACCGCTTTCTGGGCCAAGAGGAGCAGTGCGTGGAATTGCGGCTTGCTGAAGATGTCAGCCTGACCTATTTTTGGGAGAGATTAAAAATAGTTCATCCGGCAATTTTTCCCGATGATAGGCGCACAGTTAACGAGCGTAGAGAGTGGCTGAATGATCCGGCAAATGCTCTGCAGCTGCAACAGGTAAGCCGTTTATCAATGAGCCATCCGCGAGCAGTTCCGATTCTTCCAAAAGAAGTTATTAGGCTCTCATGCTTGAAAACGCTCATCTTGAGCTCTGGAATTGATGCTTCTCTTCAGTTACACGCTCTTCCTAATGAGCTTCCAGCTAGTCTCGAAAGCCTAACATTTTCCTTTACGCACTTTGAAGAGATTCCTGCTGTTCTGGCTACGGGCTCGTTCAGGGTGAGTTTTGATGATAATGCAGAGAGGGCCATTCTGCCTGAAGCTGTTGCTCGGCATCAGTGCAGCGGCATCATGACGCATCTGCGAGAGTACTACTGGGGCTCAATTGGCCGTGCAGCGCAGATCGTATATAACAACGGAGATAGAGAATATTCTCACTTCATGGGACTTAAACGCCATGAGCTGGAAGAGATCCCCTTCTTCCTCTGGTTCAGAGACACCTTCTCTATGCCCTACTTCTACCAGAACGGGATCTGGTTCATAAAAGCGGGTAGGGCAGTCGAATACGTAAGGCATGTATTAACCGAATACTCTCCCTTTTTAGAACCTCTCGCAATCGTTCTTGAAACGGTTAATTTGGGAGTTTTAGGTGCAACCTATTTTCCGCTCCTCTTCCTTCTCAACCTGCCCATCCTGCTCTTTAATCTGCTGCTCGACTACACCGTTCAGCCGGTTGTGACCCTCTTTAGAAGCTATTACGGCTACAGCCCGATGGTGCGACTATGAGTAGCACGCTTGCACTAACAGCAGCTTCTCGCCCACATCCTACGCACGATGTTGACGGTGTGCTGCCGCACATCCTGAGCTACTGCCATGAGAAGACCTTGGCTTGCGTCAGCCGCGCTTTTCGAGATAGCATCTCACACCCCATGCTAGAGGTGGGCTCTCAGATTCTCATGAAGAATCCAGGCCACGATGCGCAGGTAGAACGTGATTCCAGGCGCTTCATGGATGAAGGAGAAACTCTAAGGCAAGCTTGCGAGAGGCAGAGTGCGGTGTTTCTTGGGTATGTCCATCGGGACGTCATGAGGCCATATTTTTCAGAACGTGAAATAGTAGAATTATGGGGTCTCTTTAGACAAACAGCCTACTGTCTTCCTCCGGACGATAGAGCGCTAATCTATGCTGGCGAGGAGAATGAACTATTCCGGCAGCTTTATGCGTCTCCTGCAGGAGCAGCTCAAACACAGGCCCAAAAAGAAAAAATTACGAAAGTAACTAAGAATTTTCTTAGCAGAGAGAGCTTGAGAGTGCGCGCTGAACGAATTTTTCAGGGGCGCTTCAACCATCTGCAGAGCCCAGCGTGTTTAAGGGAGCTTCACTTAAGTCAGCGAGAGAGAGTCTCTATCCATGAGAATAAACTCGCAGAATTTGTTAAAGATACTGAAACGCACAAGAGCTCCTACAGCGTAGTGCGTTTCATAGAGCTCGAGACACGCTGCGTAGAACTTCAGCATGAAGAGGATCTCAACTTCATGAAGTTGTGGGATCAATTAAGAGAGAAGTATCCCGCGATCTTCCCAGACAATGTCGTTGAGCGTCCGATGCCGAGAAGGGCGTGGCTAAACGCCCCCGAAAATGCAGCGAGGCTCCAGCAGATCACTGGTTTTGATCTATATAACCTCTCGATGCTTCCCCCTGAAATTGGAAGGTTTTCACGTCTATCCAGCCTCAGTTTATTGGAGAACGGAGATAGCGGAATTCATCTGCACAGCCTCCCCAACGAACTAGCGACGCTGGCAGATTTTCAAGAGTTAGAAATTTCAAGCCCAGACTTTGCAACTATCCCCGAGGTCTTAGCTAGGGTTCATGCAGCTGTGACGATTAAAGGCGGCAATGCTAGACGCGCCATTCTGCCAGAAGCTGTCGCTCGCCAGCACTGCACTGGCATCATGACTCATCTCAGAGATTTTGAGAGAGAGGTATTGTCGTTTCCTGTTCTTGTGGGTGAGCGCGTCAGAAGAGCTGCCTACTTTATGGGGCTAAGACGCGAGGAGCTGGCGGAGATCCCCTTCTTCCTCTGGTTTAGAGATACCTACTCAATTCCCTATCCCGCGATGACGAGGATTCTCCTTAGAACGGCACTGAATTGGCTGATGGGGGTAGATAGGCTGTTTCCTGGCTGCTTTACTGAGCTGCTAGAAGTATTAGCTCTCTTCTTTCTTGTAATCGCCTACAGCTTTTCCAATCTTCTGTTAGATCTCCCCATCCTTCTCTTTAACCTCCTCCTCGATTACACCGTCCAGCCTCTCGTAAGCTACTGTAGAAGCCTCCTAGGCTATAGCCCGATGGTGCGTCTATGAGTAGCACGCTTGCGCTAACAGCAGCTTCTCGCCCACATCCTATGCACGATGTTGACGGCGTGCTGCCGCACATCCTGAGCTACTGCCAGGAGAAGTCGCACTCTCTTGTCAATCACGCCTTTCGGGATAGCAATAATCAAGCCATGATCGATGTGGGCCTGCGCATTCTCATGAGAGGTTCCGACTACGAAGCGGAGGTAGAACGAGAGAGCAGGCGCTTCATAAATGCCGGAGAGTCTGTACAGGAAGCGGCATCGAGACACCGTGAAGAATTTCGCGGACATGTACATATAAACACAGGCAGGCTGCAAGTCTATTTTTCATTATCAGAAAGAATGATGTTTTTTGAACTGTTCATCTCCCAATCCGAAATACTGATTTGTCATGCTGAGCTGAATGAAGGCTTTCGCATGCTCTGTCAAATGCCAGCGGGAGAGATTGCTGATGCGGCGTTACTAAAGCGTCGGGAAGCTCTAAAATCAGAGCTTAGGGAAAAAGGCGAGAGATTTGCTTCCGAAATAAGTTTGCGTAGCCGCGCTGAGCAGGTGTTTCTAATGGGCCTAAATTTAACTGCTGCCTCTTTAAGAGAGCTTCACTTAAGTCAACGAAATAGGCTCTCTCTTCATCCCGATAGTTTTGCAGAGTTTGCCGAGCACACAAATGCGGATGAGAATAAGAACTCTTTTAGCCTAGCGCGCTTTCGCCAGACAGAGACGCTCTGCAGAGATTTTGAAGATAAAGAGGGTGACAACTTCAACAGCTTTTGGAATCAGTTAAGAGAGAGGCATCCCGAGATCTTCCCAGCTGAAATCGCTGCATCAAGAAGAAGATGGCTAAACGCCCCCGAAAATGCAGAGAGGCTCCAGCAGATCACTATTCTTGTGCTTATGAATCTCTGGATGATTCCTCCAGAGATTGGCAAATTCACCAATTTAAAAGGCCTGTGTGTCAGAGCATTGGACGGAGTTGGTCTGCGGACTCTTCCCGATGAGCTTAGAGGCTTAAATCTGAGTTCTCTTATGATTCGCGGCTCCAACTTCTCGCGCATTCCGGATCTTCTGGCCGAGATCTCTGCGGGTGTGGTGATTACTGGTAACAAGAGCCGCGCCATTCTGCCAGAAGCTGTTGCGCTTAAGCACTGCAGCGGCATCACCTCACACTTAACAGACTATTTTGATGAAGCTTACGATGCTGGATTTAACGGGGGTTTCTACGGAGATCCAGAACCAGGAGCTCCACACCTCCTGGGCATGAGGCGCGAGGAGATAGCCGAGATGCCCTTCTTTCTCTGGTTTAGAGATACCTTCTCTATTCCCTACTGCCCTTATGTGATGTACGTTGGAGGAGTAATTGGACGTGCTCTGCTCGGGTTTGCTGATGAAGTAGGCCACAGGCTGAATCTTCATGAATGGGTCAAAATCGCTCTTATTTTAGTGTTGATGACTCCGCTCTTATTCATTGTTTTTCCTCTTGCTACCTTGCGGTCCATCCCATGCACGATGTTGACAGTGTGCTGCCGCACATCCTGAGCTACTGCGAGAGGGAGATCCCCCTAACAAGAGTAAGCAAGGCTTTTCGCGCAGCGATGAATCATGTTGCGCGTGATGAGGTGGGCCTCAAGATTCTCATGCAGTGCGCAGATCTAAACGCCAAGATGGAAGAGGAGTGCCGCCGCTTCTTGAATCCAGGAGAGTCCTTTCCTCAGGCGGTCGCAAGGCTGAAGGCGCAATTTTTTTCTGAATACTACATTCAGGAGAGACTGGCTACGCGGCTAGATGCGATATATGTGCAGCAGTTTAATTGTTTAATCGAACAGGTAGCTAGATATGAGGGTGAAGTGCCTATCGCTAGAGAGGGAATTTTCTTTGGTGAGATGAATGCGGCTCTTGAAAAGCTATACGCTCCGGATCCAATAGCAGATCGTTATCCCGTCTGGCATATACTTGAAAAGTTTCTGATTCAAGCGAGCTTATCTCGGCGAGTTAAAGAGGTTCACGCCACCACAGTTGGTGGAGATCCATTTCCTCATGAAGGGGCGCTGGTGCGTTTAGGAGAGCTCGAGAAGAGCCAGCATAAGAGAGTGGCCGCCCATCCCAGACAAAACTTTCTCTTTTGGCAAGTTAGAGGGCAGCGTCTTAATCTTTTCAAAGAGGACCGCTTTCAGCGCCAAGAAGAGGGCTGCGTGGAGTTGCAGCTGGAAGAGGATCTCAACTTTACGAAGTTTTGGGAGAAATTAAAAGCGGGCCATCCAGCAATTTTTCCCAATGATAGGCGCACGGTTAACGAGCGTAGAGAGTGGCTAAATGATCAGGCAAATGCTGAGCAGCTGCGGCAGATCGAAAGCCTATACCTTGGACCAGGCTATGAAGTTTCGATCCTTCCTAAAGAAGTTGTTCGGCTTCCATGCTTAAAAACTCTCTATTTAAGCTCGGGAATCGATGATTTTTCTCTGTTACACGCTCTTCCTAATGAGCTTCCAGCTAGTCTCAAAAATCTAGAGCTTTGCTTTACAAATTTTGAGAAAATTCCCGACGTTCTGGCCACAGGCGCATTCAAGGTGACGTTTTGTTATAATCAAAAGAGGGCCATTCTGTCAGAAGCTATCGCCCGCCACCAGTGCAGCGGCATCAGGTCGCATGTAGAAGAGTTCATCTGGAATAGCTGGACCCGTCCGTTCAATATCGTTCACAGGCAGGACAGCACAAGATTCTCTCTTTTTATGGGGCTGAAACCTGGAATAGAGCTAAAAGAGATCCCCTTCTTCCTCTGGTTTAGAGACACCTATTCAGCACGCTATACCTACGAGCAGGGGGTCTGGTTTTTTAAGGCGATAGGAGCGGTGGAATCTGCAACGCGCGGGCTAACAGAGTTCTCTCCCTTTTTAGAACCTCTTGCTGCTCTCATGTATGGAGTGGCTTTTGGAGCCTTAATTTGGACCTTTCTGCCTTTCATCTTTCTTACGAATTTCACCCTCCTGATCTATAACTTGCTGCTCGATTACACAGTCCTGCCGGTCGTTACCCTCTACAGGAACTTCTACGGCTATAGCCCGATGGTTAGGCTTCCCGACCCTCGTTTCAGTTAAGTAAAAAATCTCTATAAATATGCTGTATTTACATAAATTTGGTCTTTTTATAGACTGAATATAAGGAGAAACGGTATATGTATATTCCCCAATTTTCATTAAAAAAGCTTCAAAACTCTAGTTTGCCCGGTAAAGTTGTCGTGATTCATGGCCCCAGGCGTGTGGGAAAGACGACCCTTTTGAACAAATTTATTGAGGGGGAGAAGAATTTCCTCTTTGTTTCTGGAGAGGATATTTTTGTTCGCGAATTTCTATCGAGTGGCTCCATTGATAAATTGAAGGCCTTTGTAGGGAGCAAGGATCTTCTGATTATCGATGAAGCGCAATACATTCCAGAGATCGGCCTTAACTTGAAGCTTATTGTTGATCACGCTCCTCAAGTTAGAGTCGTTGCAACGGGATCTTCTACATTTGATTTAGCAAAACAGGTGGGCGAGCCATTAACAGGACGCAAGTCGGTTATTAAGATGTACCCTCTTTCGCAAATGGAGCTTAATGCAGTAGAAACCCCATCCCAGACGAGAGCCAATCTGGAAATGCGCCTTATTTATGGTTCGTACCCAGAGATTATCACTCATGAAAATGATCAGCTGCGGAAAGAATATCTGCACGAACTTGTTTCTTCTTATCTACTGAAGGATATTCTCGCTTTAGATGGTGTTCATAAGTCGAAAAAGCTCATCGACCTCTTAATCCTTCTTGCCTTTCAAATTGGCCAAGAGGTCTCTCATCATGAGCTCGCAACACAGCTGTCGATGGGGAAAAATACCGTAGAAAAATACCTCGATCTACTTGAGCAAGTATTTGTCTTGGTGAACATCCGTGGTTTCAGTAGAAATCTCCGCAAAGAAGTAACAAAAACTTCGCGATACTATTTTTGCGACAATGGCATTCGCAATGCGCTTATCAATAATTTCAATCCTCTTTACCGAAGACAGGATATTGGTCAGTTATGGGAAAATTACATCGTAATGGAGAGGTTGAAAAAACAGGAGCATCAGCAGATCTGGAGCCGTAATTATTTTTGGCGAACATATGATAAAAAAGAGATCGATTGGCTTGAAGAGAGAGAGGGAGGTCTCTTTGCTTATGAATTTAAATGGAAGACAATGGAGCAGGCGCCAAAGCTTTGGAAGGAGACCTATCCAGATGCCTCTTTCGCTTGCATAAATTCTGAGAACTACCTGCCTTTCATAATTTAAAATATTAATTATATATTAATCGATTTTTTGTTATTGGTTATTCGTTTAAAATCTGTTTTTATGTTAGAATTGTTGGAAATAATAATGAGAATAAGCGATGGCAGTTAGGCCTAAAACAAATTTAGAATTAGTTCTGCAAGATCCAAAAGGGACAGGGCCTCTGCTCTTTAGCTTTCTGGATGAGAAGGCCCTTTCTGCGGTCTGCAAGGCCTTTCAGGTTGTCAATCACACCAGGAAGGTGGAGGCTGCAAAGCAGCTCCTCATGACCTCTCGCGTTCATACCGCGCAGGTCGAGCAGGATCGCGATCGCTTAGTAGGAGATCACGAGATTGAACTGGTTGCTGCTGGAACTCATTTACTCAGACTAGATCCTGAAAAGATGATTGCCACTTTTTCTGGCGCAGAATTTAACAGGTTCTGGGCTCTCATGGAGCCGCTTCGCGCTTTTGCAAGTATCAACGTGGTTTATCTAGGCAGAATAGCCGATCGAGTAGATGCGCTTCAGCAGGGGATAGGCGGAGAGCCCGCTGCCGTTCAAAAGCTGCGTGATGCGGTTTTTGCGGAGGTTGAAGGAGCTCTTGCTCGAGAGAGTCTGAATGCGCGCACGAAGCGAGTGTGCAGAGCGCATCTAGGAGAGGAGGCCTACGCTCGCGGAGAGCTCACTGTCTCCACCGAGGTCATCCTCTCCGGCACTCACCGAAGCCAGCTTGAGGAGCTCTCCATTCACCAGGGCTTTTCTGCGGCATTCATTGCGGATACTCGAACGATGCAGGACTCTTTTCACTTGAATCGTTTCATGCGTCAGGAGATGCACTGCATAAATTTGCGACAGGAAGAGGATCGCAACCTAAAGATATTCTGCTCTCAGATTCCAAATTTTCCTTTTGTAGAAATGAGTAACCATGATGCAGCGACTCACAGAGACTGGCTAAACACACATGCGGCAGAGCTTGCACAGATCACCACTCTAAACTTTTTTAGGCTCTCAATGCTTCCCCCTGAAATTGAGAAGTTCCCGCGTTTAACTCGCCTCTACCTTGGCAAGTTGGAAAACCATGATGACCGTTTGCAGGGCCTCTCCAAGCAGCTAGCGCAGCTAAAAGAGCTAGAATCTCTGGATATAAGGCAGTCGGCCTTCTCGCGTATCCCAGATGTTCTTGGAAGTGTCTCTGCAAAGGTAACGATTGAAGGCAATGTTGGGCGCGTCACCATTCCCGAATCTGTCGCGCGCATGCACTGCAGCGGCATCCTCTCCCACTGGGCAGACTATAACTGGGGAATAATGGAGCGGGGATTAAACATGATGGAGCCTCGGTATAATAAAGAGGTGGAGCACTTCATGGGAATGAGGCGGGAGGATCTCGAAGAGATCCCCTTTTCGCTCTGGTTTAGAGACACCTATTCAATCCCCTACGTTCCCCACTTTGGATATGTTTTTGGACTAATCATGACAGGCGTGTTGGACTGGCTGCGCCCATTTCAGCTTCCCCTCATCGTTGAAATTCTTCTTCTGGCGTTCATCGGGGTGCCTGTTGCGTTTCCTAGTTTATTTTTAGCAGTTTTGATAGGGCTTCCCACTTTATTACTTAACATCCTGCTCGACTACACCGTTCAGCCAGTTGTCACCTTCTCCAGAAGCCTCCTCGGCTACTCTCCCATGGTCAGGCTTCCCGCTCCCCCCACAGCTTAAAGCTCTCTTTTTTGGAGTGCGTGCGACCCGGCGCCGCTCTTCTCGATATCGACCTGTCGATATCTTTTAAGAGACATCGTCAAGCCGATGTCCGGAAAAGCGGCGCCGGGTCGCACGCACTCCAAAAAAGAGGTCGAATAAATATTTTATTATTAGATTTTCGAGCCATATTCTTGAATGAAAGTTAATTAGTTTGTGTGGTAAAATGTTTAGAAAATTATTAATTTGTGTGCCACATGACAGTTATTCGCGGGAATGTAGAAGCTCTGCGGCCGCTCTTCGAAGATAGCGAGGAGCTACTCCCTCGCGTTCTCAGCTTTTTAGATCAGACCTCGCTCTCCCGCGTCAGTAGAGCCTTCCAGAAGGCCAACCGCTTTTCGATGCAGGAAACCGGCGATCAGATCTTTGAATCCCGCATTTTTAACGCTGAGGTTTTGGACGTATACAATCGCGAGACCGAAGACTCTGTGGGTGGGGCTATCGATAGACTGGCGCCTACGCTTACAGAAGATCTTGAAGATGATGCTTTAATAGTTTGCATCGAAAAAGTTGCTGAGCAGCGCAGCATGAGAAGTTTTGCATGCTTAGAATGGATCAACAAGAAGCTAGCCACAATGGAGCCGGAAGAGATCATCGTCTCTGTAAAAGCCTTTCTAGTTCAAGAGAGCCTGCTTAGTCGGTTTAAAGCTTCAACAAGCATGAGAGTGCTTGTAGAGAGCCAGAAAAGATCGATAGAGAGATTCCACAGAGAGGTAGTGAGATATAAAGCAGAAGTTGAGAGGCCTTTCAAGGGATCTTTTCAAGTTGAACGCTTCCAAAAAGCTGAAGAGCTGATCATTGGAAAGCAGATCTCCAATGAGCTGGTAAAAGATCGGAACTTCGATCGGTTGTGGGATGCCTTGGGTGCTGCCGGCGGTATCCTTCCTGCCCAGAATCCACCAGCAGACGATACCCCCACTTCAGTGCGGCGCGAGTGGCTTAGAGCAAATATTGCACTGCTAGCTTCGGTGAGTCATCTCACCTTAGTCGGAGTATCGGATGCTCCGCCAGAGCTCGAGCTCTTAAACGGTCTAAGGATTCTTAATTGCCAGGGGGTAGATGAGCTACCTCTCACAGATTTTTCTGCCCATTTGCCCGCCTTGAACTGGTTAACGCTGGAGAAGAGCCGCTTTGATCTGCTTCCAGAGTTGGCGCTTTTGAAGCTTGCTGATGCGAGACTGATAATTTTTAAGAGCGATAAGAGTTCAAATCTGAGCATCTCCAAGGCGGTTGCGGAGATGCACTGTACGGGGGTCGCGTCGCATCTTTTTGAGGCGGCTTGGGGAATGGGGCTTGGCTGGCTTGACCAAGGCATTATGAATGAGGATGGGATATCCTACTTCTTGGGGTTAAAACGCGAAGCGCTCGTTGAGATCCCCTTCTTCCTCTGGTTTAGGGACACCTTTTCGCTGCCCTACATTCCAATTATTACACTCGCTGTCATGCTTGCGGGTGGAGCTGCTTGGTTCATTGCTGACTGTTTCTGTCTGGCAGAGATTCTTATCTATCCCATAGCACTTGTGGGAGTGCTCGCAGCAGTTGCTGGCAACCTTGCGTTTCACCTTCCGATCTTTGCCTTTAATCTTCTGCTTAACTGGGGCGTCCAGCCCATCGTGAGCCACTTCCGCGAAAGGCTCGGCTACTCTCCCATGGTTAAGCTGCGCGACCCAGTACCAGTAGGTGCCGCATGAGCTCGCTTTCAGTAAAAATTCCTCAGGAGCTCACTGTCACCGTCTTCGGCTACTTAAACAGTAGAGAGCTATGTCGAGCGGGCGCCACTTGCAAAGCGTTGCGTGGAGCTGCTGGAGAGTTTTTTAGACAGCTTGGCGATGAACTCGAACAGGTAGGAGACAGTGCGAGTAAGGAGTATAACAGGATCTTTGCTAGTGAGGGGCGTACTCCAGTCGAGGTTCTGCAAGGATTAAAGGCGGAGTATCTCACCAAAGTCGTGGCAGCGCGTGCTCTCTTTCGAGTACCCAATACTCAATATCGCCTCGACCGGCACCAGCAAGAGCTGCTCCACCTTTTCGACACTGCGCAGAATGATCAAGCGCGGATGAGGCTCGCCAGCTTCCTGCGTCAGCGGCTTCCCACTTTTGATACGCAAGCTGCAGATCTCGATGATTTTGCCGCATTTATAGCTCAAGAAAAACTGACACAGCGCTTCCTGCAAGCCTCTCGCAGCATTCCCAAGCTCTACGCCTCTCAGAAAGAGGCGGCGGATGTTGCGCTTGCAGGGCGCACCATGTTTTTGCAGCTCAAGCAGAATCCATCCGTAGAATCCTTTTGTGCTGCTGAAACATTTATTTTAGAGAGAATAGGACAGATAAGAGATAACAGTCTCGATGCGTTTAGCACGACTCTAAGATATGATCATTCTGTAGCTCTCCAGTTTATGGCTGCCCCTCAGCAGATACGCGGCTGGCTAAGATCTCCTCCAACTGAACTCGATAGAAATAGCTTGCTTGCTATAACAAGCTTAAGAATGACAATCACTACTTCTGGATTCGTTGTTTCAGATGAGATTTGTCACTTAAAAAATCTAAAACTGCTGGAATTAACAGGCTCTACTGTAACACAATCAGAGCTGTCACAAGCAGCAGGCTTTCCTCCACCACCTGATCTAGGGATAGCTGCTGGTGTGACAACGCTTCCCGATACTCTCTCAGAGCTCTCGCTCTCCCAGCTAGTTCTTTGTCGGAACCCCCTGCAGAGGCTCCCACCCGTCCTTGCAAGAATGCCCTTCATCGAATATCTAGACATCAGAGAGCCCCAATATCCGATTGCAGTGCTCCCCGATGATATCGCACGGGCCCAATGCACAGGATTTACTATCCATGGGTATCGTTTTCTGGGTAGTTGTTCAAAAACAAGAGTCGGAGAAGATTGGGGGCAATTTCGCGACTACGTCGGCCTCGATCCGCGCCATCTCACGGACGTTCCCTTTTTCATATGGTTTAGAGACACCTTCTCTCTTCCCTACCTGCCCTACCATCTCATCATGGATCCACTGATTGCGTTTGTAAACCAGGGCGGCTCTTTAACCCGCCAAATAGGAAATAATCCCTGCCTCTTCTTCTGGATCGAGATATTTTTTGTGCTTATCATGCTTGGTAGCGCATCTTTTGGAGGGCTCTTCATGCTCCTCAACACCCCCATTCTCCTCGCCAATATCGCCATCAACGGCATCATCGAACCCCTCGTTACACTCAGCCGCGACCTCCTCGGCTACAGCCGCATGGTCCACCTCCGCGATCCAGTACCAGTAGGTGCTGCATGAGCAGCGTCCCTCACATTGCAGGGATCGGCCAGGACCTTACGATCACAACCTTCGGTTACTTAAACACTAGGGAGTTGTGTCGATTAGGCGCTACCTGCACTGCGTTACATCAGATTGCCGGAGAGTTTTTTAGACAGCTTGGCGATGAGCTCGAGCAGGTAGAAGACAGTGTGAGCGCGGGATATAATCTGGTCTTTGCTAGTGAGGGGCGTACTCCGACTGAAGTTCTAGGAAGATTAAAGACAGAGTATCTCACTAAAATTGCGACCGCTAGGCAGATCTTTTCGATAGAGACTGGAAATCGCATCGACCGGCACCATAAAGAGCTCATTCATCTTATCGATAATGCGCAGAACGATCAGATGCGTATGCGTCTTGCCTGCTTCCTGCATCGGGAGCTTCCCACTTTTGATACGCAAGCTGCAAGGCTCGATAATTTTACCGCATTTATTGCCCGAGAGAAGGTAACCCAGCGCTTTCTGTTAGCCTCTCGCACCATTCCCAAACTCTATGCCTCTCAGAAAGAGGCGGCTGATGTTCTATTACTAACACGTATCCAATTCCAGAACCTCGAGCTGAATCCATCCTCAGAATCTTTTTGTGCCGCTGAAACATTTATTTTAGAGCGAGTGGGAAGATTAAGAGATGCGAGCCTTACTTTATTTGCAGAGCATCGAGTATGGAACGTTCCCACCGAAGCCCGAGCGGAAACGATACGCGACTGGCTAAGATCTCCTCCAACCGAGCACGATAGGAACTCTCTTCTGGCAGTAACAACTTGGGAAGAGGCGGCCTCCTTTTCTCACCTCCTTCCAGACGAGATCCGCTATTTAAAAAATTTAAAAAAGCTGGAGTTAAAAGGGTATCAGGACACAGGCGGAGTGACAACGCTTCCAGAAACTCTTGCACAGCTCTCGCTCAATGCACTGGTCCTTGAACACAATTCTCTGCTAAGACTTCCACCTGTCCTCGCAAGAATGCCCTATATCGAATATCTAGAAATCAGAGAGAACCAGCGCCCGATCACGGTGCTTTCAGATGAGATCGCCCGCGCTCAATGCACAGGATTTGCTATTCATAACTTTCGCTTTTTAAGAAGTAGTGTTCCTCATGGAAGAGCAGAAGAAGAATACGGGCAATTTCGAGACTACGTCGGCCTCGATCCGCACCATCTTACGGAAGTCCCCTTTTTCATCTGGTTTAGAGACACCTTCTCTATTTCCTATCTGCCCTTTCATCATCTTGTGGATCCTCTGATCAATTCTACTAATCATCTATTGAGAGTTGACTTTTTACGATACCTCCCATGGTACAATGTCTTGGGTGTTGTTCTTTTCATGTCTGTTGTGGTGAGTGTGGTCGCGTGTATGTTTTTAATAAATAGCCCCATTCTCCTCGCCAATATGCTCATCAACGGCATCATCGAGCCCCTCGTCACCCTCAGCCGCGACCTCCTCGGCTATAGCCGCATGGTCCGTCTTTAAGAGCGAGAGGGAAGCGCGCGGAGAAGTCCCGCCCGGGGAAAAGAGCGCTCGGAAAAGAAATGGACGCAAACGGACAAAGAATGGACAGGAAATGGACGAAAATGGACACGCGCCAAAGAAAGAAATTTTTTCCCTCTCTCTTGCCCGCCTGTCCGTTTCCTGTCCATTAACGTCCGTTCCCAGTCCGTTTTTTGTCCGTTCTTCCGGCGGGCTCTTCTTGCTCCGAGCGCCTCCCCAGCGGGCCTTCTCCCTCGCGCGCTCTTTTAAGTGAGGAGCTGGGTGGTCTGGCGATGGGGCAGCTGCAGGATGGGAGCGATCTCGCTTGGGCTAAGCTCTGTGAGGCCGTAGCGCTTTTGAAGTGCGGTTTTGAGACTGGTTAGGAAGTGGTCGCGAGTGGGAAGGAACTCTTTGAGGGTGCAGAGAAACTCCGCGTGAGATCTGCCGGCGCGGTAGCTCGGCGTCTTCTTTGGGTGTAGGAGGTGCCCCATGAGGATAGGACAGTAGTCCCAGAGAAAGGAGGTGTGGTGTAGCCAGCGCTCCTTCTTTAGATATTGGGCGTTGCCGCCGCACTTCTTGTCGCCGAGAGCGTAGTCGTTCTCTTTGAGTTTGAAGAGGGGATTAGCAAAGACCTCCTGGTAGAGCTCCTCGCTCCACTTCAGGATCGGCTCGGGGAAGATAGGAAAGAGGTGCTGCTCTTTCTGGCAGATGAAGGTTACAAAGAGCGTTGAGCCATCGACAACAACAGTCCCGCCACCGCTGAAGCGGCGAATGAGCGGAAGGCTGCTCTTCACAGCCATCTCGCGATCGACCAGCTCATCCACTTTGCCGGAGATTCCTAGAACAACAGCGGGAGTCGACCCCTCGTTGATGATGCAGAAGTTGCGCGTGTCGCAGCGGAGGAGCGCCTCTTCAATCTTAAGCTGCTCCAGAATCGGCAGATTCTTGAAGTGAAGAAGGTTAAAACTCATCGTTTTAGCGCCACCATGAGCACGCTGATATCGGCGGGCGAGATGCCCGAGAGGCGCGCCGCCTGTCCGAGATTTGCAGGGCGGATGCGCTCTAAGCGGTCTTTCGCCTCTCTTCCAAGACCTGAGATCTTGCTGTAGTCGAAGTCATGGGGGATGAGGAGCTTCTCGACATTCTCGAGTTTTAAGACCTCTTTCTCCTGTCTCTGAATGTAGCCCGCATACTTTAGCGTCAGCTCGATCTGCTGGTTGATCTCTCTTCCCAGATCTTGAACATGTTCGGGAAACTGCTCTCGCAAGCTCTCATGAGTGATGTCGGGTCTGCAGAGAAGTTTTGCGAGGGAGGTTGACTGTCCTTCGAAGGGGCGAAAGGTCTTTGCCAGACGTGCGGTCTCTTCATCAATGGTCTTCTGCTTCAAGAGCATCTTCTGGTAGCGCGTCTCGTCGATCAGTCCGAGGGCGTAGCCATAGGCGCGCAGGCGTAGGTCGGCGTTATCTTGGCGCAGAAGAAGCCTGTGTTCTGCACGGCTTGTGAACATGCGGTAGGGCTCATCCAGCTCTTTTGTGATGATCTCATCGATCATCACGCCGATGTAGGCCTCCGAGCGCTTTAAGATGAAGGCGGGGCGTCCGAGCACCTTATTCGCGGCGTTGATTCCCGCGATGAGGCCCTGCGCTGCCGCCTCTTCATATCCCGTGGTTCCATTGATCTGGCCTGCGATGAAGAGCCCCTCGACCTTTTTGGTCTCGAGTGTGGAGAAGAGCTGCCCGCTCTTCAGGTAGTCGTATTCGATCGCGTAGGCGGGGCGCATGATCTCTGCGCGCTCAAGGCCGATCACGCTGTGAATCATCGCCAGCTGAACATCGAAGGGGAGGGAGGAGGAGATCCCGTTTGCGTAGAACTCCTCTGTGGTGAGCCCCTCGGGCTCTAAAAAGATCTGGTGGCGCTCTTTGTCGGCAAAGCGAACAACTTTATCTTCGATAGAAGGACAGTAGCGCGGGCCGACGCTCTGGATCCTTCCAGAGTACATCGCCGAGCGCGAGAGATTTTTAAGAATGATCTCTTTTGTCGCTTCAGTCGTGTAGGTGATGTAGCAGGGCACCTGCGGCAGGCCAGGGCTCTCAGGTTCATCGTAGGAGAAGCGCACATCTTTGTCTCCGGGCTGCACCTCTACTCGAGAGAGATCGATGCTGCGGCGGTGGATGCGGGGAGGGGTTCCTGTTTTCAATCTGCCGAGAGTAAAACCCAGAGCTTCCAAGCTGGCAGAGAGGCCAACCGAGGGCTTATCTCCCGCCCGTCCTCCAGCAAACTGCGTCTCGCCGATGTGGAGAAGACCGCGCATGAAGGTCCCCGAGGAGAGGATCACCGTCTTGCCGTGGTAGGCGATCCCTTCGAGCGAGCCCACCCCGCGGATGCGGCCATCCTCGATGATAAGCGACTCTGTCGTGCCCTGTTTGATGTGGAGGTTGTCGGTTTTTTCTAAGCGGTGCTTCATCGCCGTCTGATAGGCGAGCTTATCGGCTTGGGCGCGCGGCGACCAGACGGCTGGCCCCTTTGAGGCGTTCAGCATGCGCGACTGGATCGAAGTCTCATCGGCGACTTTACCCATCACCCCGCCGAGAGCGTCGATCTCGCGGACGATATGCCCCTTGGCTGTGCCTCCGATTGCCGGGTTGCAGCTCATCTTGGCAATCGTATCCAGATTCATTGTAAGAAGGAGTGTTTTAGCCCCGATGCGTGCAGATGCGTGTGCAGCTTCACAGCCCGCATGGCCTGCGCCTACAACAATGACATCAAACTCTTCTGGATAAACCCACATGAGTGAAGGGAGTGTGAAAAACTAAAATAATTTCTTTGTGCCGCTAAGCAGCAGAGTTAACTACTGCCTAGGGATTAACTACTTCTTGTGGCGGTCACGGCGGCGCTGTTTCTTGCGCTTATGCTTCGCGATCTTTGCTCGACGCTTCTTTTTTACTGAAGACATTTACATCACTCCAAAATATCCTCTTATCCTAAACTCTTGCTCGATTAAAAGTAAAGCGTCGTTCAAAGAGCATATGCTCGAAGAGAATCAAAGAAAAAAGTAACAAGATCCGCTTCGCTGGCAGGATCGGCGCTAAGCGCGCCGGCAGGATAAAAAATCCGAAGATCCTGCCGCTCCGAAGGAGCGATCCTGCCAGCGAAGCGGATCTTGTTAAAATAAATCAGAACAACTCTATTATAAAAAATTTGGTTGATAATGTTGATGTTTTAATAATGTCGAAAACGCTGTATAATATTAGGAATAAAAGAGTAATTATTAGGATTTAGAATGGCTTGTATTACAGCATTTATGCGGTCGGCATTTGGTGAATTAGACCGTTGGGGTCCTCTTATTCACGACTCACTCACAACGGCACAAAATGCGACGCTTCTTGCGCACGTTGGCCTCTCTCCGAGGCAGGCAGAGTGGCGCACGTGGGACGTTGAAAATTTAGATACCGTCGAAGGTTTTCGGACAGCTCTTGAAGAGGCTCGCGGCTTGATGTACTGGGAGACGTTTAAGAGCTGGTCGCTAACGATTAGCGGAGTGCTCTTAACGCCCGTTATTGTCGCTGCAATGGCAGTAGCGTTTTTTGCAGTTCTAGCGCTACCTCTTGTGGTCCTTGATTTCGTAGCCCCTGCCATTTTGGGCAGTGGTCCAATCAATCCGGACTTAGAAAACGTATTTCTAGACCTGGCCACGGTCCTCGGGATTATGGGAAGCTATGCGATCTACTGGGAGATTCCAGTACTCTTGCGCACTGCCTACTACTGCCCGCGCGTCTGGACCAAAGAGCTCATCCCTGCAGTAAATAACTTGGACGCTTACGTTGTACATCTACGCAGAGCGGTTGATGTCCTGGAAGACGAGCTTCAGGTTGCTGAAGCGAAGGAACAATCTTTACTTATAATAAAGAGATAATATGGCTTGTGTCACAGCGCTGATGCGCACATATACAGAGCAGCTAAATCAGTGGATGCCTCACATCGCCGAGTCGTTTACAGTCGATAGAAATGCGACGCTTCTCGGTCAAGTTGGCCTCTCTCCTCGCCAAGAGGAGTGGCGTAGATGGAGTGTGCAGGAGTTAAGCGGTGATGTTGCGCGTATAAGGGCAGCTTTTGAAGAGGCTCAAAGCTTGCAGCGCTGGGAGACGTTTAAGAGCTGGGCGGTGCTAATTGGCGGCATTCTTGCAACTCCGCTCATCTACAACGCACTAGTCACAGCGCTGGTTATAATCATTGAACTACCTTTTAACATTCTGGAATTTGTGGATCACACCTTCTTGGCCAGCTATTTAAGTACGACGCCTCTTGATACCGGGAGCGTATTTCTAGATCTGACTATTATCTTCTCCGTTTCGTGGAGTCATTTCGTCTTTTGGGTAGTCCCAATGGGCTTGCGCTTTGTCTACTACGCTCCGCGCGCCTGGACCAAAGAGATCATCCCAGCAATCGGGAGTATGGACGCCTATGTTTCGCACCTGGACAGGCAGGTCGAAGACCTTGAGCAGGCGCTCTGGACTGCAGAGAGACTTGCACTCAGGGCACAATAATGGCTTTTTTCACATCAGTCATGCGCGGCGTTACTGAGCAGTTTGCTAACTGGGGCCCTCTTCTAGAGGACTCGTTTGCGGACGCAGAAGATGCAACCCTTCTTCGATGGGCGGGCCTCTACTCTCCTCCAGAGCAGTGGCGCAGCTGGAACGTGCAAGATCTACATACCATTGAAGAGTTTAGAGCAGCTCTTCGCGAAGCAGAGAGCTGTGCATTCAGGGAAGAGGTCAAATCCACTCTCTTTTCGTTTGGCGTATCGGTAGCTACAGTCTTTCTCGTGGCTGCTCTGGCAGTAGCTACGCTTTTCCTCGCCTTTCTACCATTGATAGCTGCCGAGTCTCTAGATGCAGCCTATTTTGGAGGGATGCTCCTCTCTGAAGCGACGCTTCTAGGGGGTCTCACAGATTTCTTCTTTTCAATAGGGGTAACGATATACTGGATGGCTCCCGTTCTGATGCGCGTGATGTACTATGCTCCGCGTCTCTGGACTAAAGAGCTCTTCCCCGCGATGACTAGAATGGAGCAGTGCACTGCGCATTTTCAGGGGCAAACCTATCTTATCAGGAACGCCTTTGAGCGATGGCAAGATGAGCGCAGACGTCCGTTTGGCGACGCGGCAGCTTTTATTCCAAGAGAAGTTTTATAGAGTTAATCCTCTCCAGGAGAGAAGGCTGCGAATGCCGCATCATTCTCCTCTTTTCCACTAGAGCCTGCGCGCACAGCTGAGTAGTTTGCAAACTGCGCGAGCTCCTTCCTATAGGTCAGGTTGATATTTCCAATGCCGCCGTGGCGGTTTTTTGCGACGATGAGCTCGGCTGTGCCGGGCTTGTCGTAGGGGTCGTAATACTCTCTGCGCAGAAGGAACATCACGATATCCGCATCCTGCTCGATCGATCCACTCTCTCTTAAATCGCTCATCATCGGCCTGTGTCCTGCGCGCTCTTCCACTTTACGCGACAGCTGAGAGAGGCAGATGATCGGGATGTTCAGCTCTCGAGCTAAATTCTTAAGCATTCGCGAGATCTCGGAGATCTCATTCTGTCTGTTCTCAGCAGAGCGCGTCACTCCAGAACCGGAGAGAAGCTGCAAGTAGTCGACGACGAGAAGTGCGATGCCCTGGCTCTCTTTCATGCGGCGGGCTCTTGCGCGCAGATCTGTGATCTTAAGTCCCGGCTGATCGTCGATGATCATGTTAGACTTCTGCATCGCATTCACGGTGCCGACAATCCGCTGGAACTCGCTGCCGCTAAGCGCTCCCTTCTTGATCTTGTCAGACTCGACCTCAGCTTGAGAGCAGATCATGCGGTGTAAAAGCTGATCTGCTGTCATCTCAAGCGAGAAGATCCCGACAGGTAGGTTGTTCTTAAAGCAGACGTGCTCGCAGATGTTTAACGCGAGCGCTGTCTTTCCCATCGCAGGGCGCGCGGCGAGGATCATCAAGTTGGAGGGGGAGAGGCCGTTGACCATCGTGTCGAGGTCGATAAAGTGTGTAGGGATGCCTGTAATGCCCGGCTCATCGGGCCCCTTTTTCTGAAACTGCTCCTGACGCTCCTGCAGCTCTTTCAGATAGGGAGTTTTGGAGAGGGCCTTCGATCCAGAGAGGAGGTCGCGGATATGGACGCCTGCAGAGGGGTTTGCGCTCTGGCTAATGACGAAGAACTTCTGCTGCGCAGTGTCGAGAGTGTTGTGGACGTCGTCGGGGTCGTTTAGGGCGGCCTTCTCAACGAATTGCGCCGCCTCGATCATGCGTCTTAAGAGCGCCTTGTCGCGCACCATGTCGACATACTCTTCGATGTAGGCCGAGGTGCCGACATACTGTGCGAGTGTGGTGATGTAGCTGACGCCGCCGACTGTTGTGAGCTGATCCAGCCTCTTGAGCTCTTCGCAGACGATATGCACATCGGCGGGTCTATCGTTGCGGTAGGCCGTCTTCAAAACCTGGAAGATGACCTTGTGTTCTGGAAAGTAGAAGTCGTTTTCATCTAGGGCATCGGCAGCGATGTTCAGGCTATTTACGCTCGTGAGCATACAGCCAAGAACCATCATCTCCGACTCTTTTGAATGAGGCGCAACTTTCATCGGCGTGTCTCCATGAGTAATACCTTATAACTTTTTGCCTTTCCAAGTGCCATCATTATTTCTCCCTCGCTTTGACTGAGAGAAGAGAAGGCCCGCCTGGGAAAAGGACATTAATGGACAAGAAATGGACGGGCACGGACAGGAAACGGACAGGCGGGCAAGAGAGAGGGAAAGAATTCTTTTTTTCGCGCGTGTCCGTTCTCGTCCGTTTCCTGTCCGTGTTCGTCCATTGACGTCCGTTTCTTCTCCGAGCGCTCTTTTTTAAGGGAAACGGAAAGAGCGGGATTTGAACCCGCGGTACCTGTTTAGCAGGTACGCGTCCTTAGCAGGGACGTGCCTTCAGCCACTCAGCCATCTTTCCAGAAGGGTGTGATGGTAGCTTGGGCCTTGCTTTTTCAGCAAGGATTCACTCGATAAAATGGGAGTTGGAGAGCTGCTTGCCGTTGAGGGCGTTCCAGTGGCTTGTATGGATCGAGCCGTCGGGGTTCTGCACCACGATGCAGTGCACGGGCAGGTAGACATCGGAGGTCTTTCGGATCGCAAAGTCGTGGCCAAACGCCGATTTCGTCAGCTTTTCAATTTGAGAGAAGGAGAAGCGCCGGGGGATCCTCATCGCATTCTTGTAGGGCATCGTCACCAGCTTATGGTCGAGCTTGGTCTCTGGAACGGTCCGCAGCTTGGGGTTCTGCAGGTGGAGGCGGTAGCGGTTTCCGGCTTGGACGATAAGTTTTTTTCTGCGGCAGCTGTCGATCCAGCCGTCGAGGATGTCGTTTTCGACCTGCAGGGCCTTTGTTAGCCCTTCGCGGTCGATCGAGCCGCCTTTTTTAGCTAATATATTTAAAATTTTAAATTCATGCCGCTGGGTGGTTGCGTTGATGCAATCTCCAAAGCCGTGCGTCTTCTCCCAATCTCGGGTGTCGACAACCATCTCGCCGTCGCGCAGATCCCAGAGAATCACCCCTTCGCGCGTCTTATCTTCAGTGAGGTTATACTTAACCTCCATCAAGAGGTAGGGGTAGAACTTTAATTGAGGCTCGAGGAAGCGGTGGCGGCTATCTTTAAGCAGGTCCCTGCGGTGGCTCTCCATGATCTGACCCGCAGTATAGCGCACTTCGAGCGTGGGGAACGACCCAGAGCTGACATACTCCTGAATCTTATTGCGGATCTCGGGATGGGTAGAATCGACCCACCAGAGACCATACCCTCCCGCTGCAAGACTAATAAGTGTGATCAGAATACGCATGATAGCCCTCTTCTATAACGTTATCGGGAAGAATAATTTTTAGATAGAGCCCCCAGTTGTAAAAGTGTAAAATGCTACGCACCGAATTATTAAACTTTTTTATGAGACTGCTCTATCTAATACCATTTGCGAAAAATAACTGCATTTTTGACAAAGCCGGCGCCCGGAGTTTAAACCAGGCGCAGCCGGTGCTGAAGCAGCTCAACTTGAATAAGTTGAGCGATGCAAGCGGGGTTAAAATGTGGGACTGCCGGGGAAGTCATAAAGTGAAGTTGTTTTTTGCAAGTGGTATAATTTTCCTCTCTCTCTCCATTTCTGCGGTTGCAGTGCAGCCGCGCTGTTTTCAGGATAATGGGATCTATCCAGAGCATTGCAAGAGTCTCGCTCAAGAAGAGGCGCGCTTTGCCCATTTTAAACGAGATCCACTCTTCACTCTTTTTTCAGAGAATGTGAGCGAAAAAGAGGGGGAGGCAGAACTTAAAGCTCTTGTTGCGAAAGCGCCGGAGCTTCTCGAAAGTGTTAAACAGCGCCGCGCTCTTGATCTGGTGGGAGACCCTCGCACCTTCTCATACGGCGCACATGGAGAGCTCTCTCCTGCAGTTTTGCGCTATGCGAGAGTCGTCGCCGATCTAAAGCGCCATTTTGGCGACTTGAGCAGCTACAGAGTGGTTGAGATTGGAGGTGGGTATGGCGGCCTCTGCACGCTAATGCATGCGCTTGCGCCTCCCAAGAGTTATGCGCTGCTTGATCTGCCGGAATCCCTCGATCTCTCTCAGCGCTACCTGCGTGCGCAGAAGATAGGTGGCGTCGAGCTGCTGCCTCTCTCCGCGAAGCCGGAGCAGGTCGATCTTGTCATCAGCTACCTCTTCTTTTCGGAGTGCGACCGCAGCCTGCAAACTGCTTATATCGAGAAGATCTTGAGCCAGGCCAGAGCGGGCTATCTGATCTGCGCGCCTGCGCACTGGAAGGAGATCCCCTACAGCGAGAAGGAGCATAAGCGCGTGAAACCCCTCGCTCAGCAGAAGCTCTTGAGCGAACTGAAGGCGCATGGTATAGAAGCAAAGGTGGTGAATGAGGAGCCCGCCTCTGGCAAGGGCCACTTCATCCTCTACTGGGGAGATCAAAGATGCTCTTTAAAGATCGGAGAGATGCGGGAAAGCAGCTGACCCGCCTATTGCTGAACTATCAGAATGATAAGAGCGCTCTTGTCGTGGGGCTCGCGCGCGGGGGTGTGGTTACCGCTTTCGAGATCGCTAAAGGTCTTGAGCTTCCACTCGCGGCACTTGTTGTGAGAAAGATTGGCGCTCCGGGGAATAGTGAGCTTGGAATCGGCGCTCTTTCAGAGACTGGCGAAACAGTTTTCAATGAGGAGCTGATCGCTGCAACTGGTGCTAGCCGAGAGTATCTTAAACAGAGTGTCGAAAGAGAGTCTAAACTCGCCGCAGAGCGCTCACTGCTCTATCGCAGGAAGAGGCCTCAGGCGCAGTTCAAAAACAAGACGATTATCCTAGTTGATGATGGGATCGCCACTGGATCCACGATGGAAGTCGCAATCAAATCGATGCGAAAAGCGGGCGCCAAGAAGATCATCCTCGCAGTTCCTGTTGCAGCGCCCGACTCGCTAAAGCGCCTGAAAAAACAGGTCGATGAGACCATCTGTATTGCAGCTCCCGACCCTTTTTACGCCGTCGGCAACTTCTACGACCTCTTCCCCCAAACCTCTGACTCCGACCTCCTCTCCCTCTTTGACAGCATTTAAATTTAAAAAATTTACGTTTGGCGTTCTGAAGAGCCAAAAATAGACATGTCGGATGGTGTGCGCTTCGCCACACCTCCTGCGACCACCTTGCGCTTCACCTCGCTTTGCCAAACCGTGTGCTCGAAAACAGAGTGGGCCACTGCCCTACCCTGTACGCCTGGCCGGCTTTTCTGTGCTA